>JBDHYE010000081.1:0-6605 GCA_039811245.1 Chitinophagaceae bacterium
ATCCAGAAGCATTAAAGCTATTAGACCAATATAAAGAAGCGCCAACAACAAAAGAAAATGATATTTGGAAGGATTTAAAATCTATCCAAAACTTAAAAAAGAAAAAAGATTAACAAGCATAAAAATTAGAATAAAATGCCAAATCCTAAACGCAGACATTCGCATCAAAGAGGTGCTAAGCGCCGTACACATTATAAGGCTACTGCCGAAACTTGGAGCATTGATCAAGTAACTGGTGAAAGTCATTTACGTCATCGTGCCCATTGGGTAGAAGGAAAAATGTATTATCGTGGTAGAGTAGTGATAGATAAGAGCCCTGCTGCTCCAACAGAAGAGAATAGCGCTGCACAATAAAAAACATTTTTTATCTTCGTACCCAAAATAATATCTTATAGATGAATATAGGCTTAGATATAATGGGTGGCGATTATGCACCCCTCGAAGCTGTTAAAGGCGTACGCAGCTATTTTGAAAATAATAGCAATAGCAATGTTACTCTAACCTTAATAGGCGATACCCAAGCGGTCTCGCCTTATTTACCATGGTTAGAACCTTATAAGCATCGCTATCATTTTGTGCCTGCTACTCAGGTGATCGATATGCACGAACACCCTACTAAAGCATTTAAAGAGAAACCAGATTCTAGTATTGCAATTGGTTTTGGAATGCTAGGGCATAAAAAAATAGATGCTTTTATTAGCGCTGGCAACACAGGCGCTATGCTTGTAGGGGCTATGTACTCCGTAAAACAGATTGATGGTTTAAGCCGCCCAACGATAGCATCATTTGTACCTCGCCAAGATGGTAGATTTAATCTACTGTTAGATGTAGGGATTAATGCCGATTGTAAACCTGAACATTTAGTTCAATTTGCTCAACTAGGGTCTATCTACTTAGAAAAAGTAATGGGTGTTCAACAACCTCGTGTGTCTTTACTGAATATTGGTGAAGAAGAAGGTAAAGGAAATCTTTTAGCACAAGCTACATATCCCCTTTTAAAAGAAGACTCTAAAATTAATTTTGTAGGCAATACAGAAGGCAGAGATGTATTTAGTGACAAAGCTGATATTTTTGTTTGCGAGGGTTTTGTAGGGAATATTATTTTAAAACTTGCAGAATCTGTTTATCATATCTTTAAAGAGCAAAGAGGGGTGCAAGATGCGTTCTTAGATAATTTCAATTATGAAATCTATGGCGGTACTCCTATCTTAGGGGTTAATGCTCCAATAATGATTGGTCATGGCATATCCTCGGCTTTAGCATTTGAAAATATGATTAGTAATGTAGCTAAAATTATTGAGTCTAACTTGATAGGAGCATTCCAAGAAGCCTTTAAAGCATAACTTTTAGACAAGTTATTTTACAAAAACAAAAACAAGACCTTAAACAGTTTAAGGTCTTGTTTTGTTTTTAGAGTGTACTATTGTTCTTTTTTAACAAACTGTAACTCACCCGAAATTTTTACTTCATCACTTACTAATACACCTCCGGTTTCAAGTGCTGCATTCCAGTTTAAACCCCAATCTTTTCTATTAATTTTTCCTTCAAGTGCAAAACCTGCTTTCTCATTTCCCCAAGGGTCTTTATTTACACCAGCGTATTGCACCTCTAAGCTTACTTCACGGCTGATTCCTTTTATGCTTAAATCGCCTATAAGCTGATATTCATTTGCAGATAAGGCAGTCATTTTTTTACTCTTAAATAGAATAGCAGGAAACTGCTCAGCATCAAAAAAGTCACTACTTTTAAGATGTTGGTCTCTATCGGTATTGTTGGTTTGGATAGAGGCTGTAGCAATAGAGGCTTCTACGCTAGCGCTAGTAAAATCAGGACCTAGAATAGTTGCTTCAAAACTGCCAAAATTGCCTTTCACATTTGAAATCATCATGTGTCTAACCTTAAATTCTATCTCACTGTGTGTGGGGTCAAGTACCCAAGTTACGTTTGCCATAATTTTTTTTTAGTTTTAAAATTTGAATTAATAATGCAAAAGTAGATGGACGGCTATTGGTAGCCATTGATCTAAGATAAGAAATTAATATTGCTGCCTTTGGGCTAAATCTTTTCTTACTCTGCTTAGGCTTTCGGGGGTAATACCTAAATATGAAGCTACCATTATTTGAGGTACTCTTAATAAGATATCAGGATAATCTTTTACAAATTCCAAGTAGCGCTCCTCTGCACTATAACAAAGTAATTGGTTGATACGGTCTTGGAGTTGGCGGATATGATTGTTCAATAATTGTTGGTTGAGGTGTATGATTTCTGGATTTTCTTGTGCTACTTCAAGTAAAAAGTCTGCATTGAAATTTTGTGCTTGGGTATCTTCTAAAGCTTGTAAAAAAAAGTCGGATTTATATTCTTCGCATTTGCTTAAACGGTCGGTAATAAACCAAGCCTCTGGAGCAAACTGAAGCGTATGCTCTTTGCCTTTTGTATCTACAGAATAATAACGTAATAAACCCGATTCAACAAAAAGGGATTCTCTTAAACCTACACCTAAATGAATCAGTGTACCTTTTTTAAAAAATACGGCTTTACACTGTTTTAATACATTGTCTATTTGTACAGTTTGAAGATGAAATTTGTTTTCTAAATAAGTGGCAAAGCTACAGGCTTCCATAAGGGTTTAATTTAGAGAAAAAAAAGAGATTTGGTTGATCAGTTTCATTGCTTCTTGCATTGCGTTTATAAAGGTAAAGATAAACAAAAAGAGAACCTTACGGAAAAGATTCTCTTTTAGATTTATTATTTGAAGAAACTATTGAAGCTTCTATATTAAAGGGGCTTGCAACGCTTTAAGCAAGAAGTCTTTTAGATCTTTAATTGCAATACGCTCTTGCTGCATACTGTCTCTATAGCGTAGCGTTACGCAATGGTCTTCTTTACTTTGATGGTCCACTGTGATACAGTAGGGAGTACCAATTGCATCTTGTCTTCTGTAGCGTTTACCAATGGCATCTTTTTCTTCATAAAAACATTTAAAATGTGGGCGACAAGTATCTAGAATTTCCTTAGCAATTTCGGGCAATCCGTCTTTTTTTACCAAAGGCAAAATAGCCAGTTTGATTGGAGCTAAGAATGCAGGAAGTTTTAAGACCACACGATCGTCTTTTTTCTCTTCTGTACTTAAATCTTCAAGAGTATAAGCCTCGCTTAATAGGAGCATTACTGTGCGGTCTAGACCTATAGAGGTTTCTACCACATAAGGGATATAATTGCCATAAGCTTTACCTGTATTGGGGTCAATATCGGCATCAAAATATTGAATTTTTTTCTTTGAGTGTTCTTGATGTTGTTTGAGATCAAAATCGGTACGGCTGTGTATGCCTTCTACCTCTTTAAATCCCATCGGGAATTCATATTCTATATCACAAGCAGCATCGGCATAGTGGGCTAATTTTACGTGATCATGATAACGATATTTTTCATGTGCAATGCCTAAACTCAAATGCCATTGTAGTCTTTTTTCTTTCCAAAATTCATACCAATATTGTTGAGTGCCAGGGCGTACAAAATATTGCATTTCCATTTGCTCAAATTCTCTCATTCTGAATATAAAACCACGAGCTACAATTTCGTTACGGAATGCTTTGCCCGTTTGTGCAATACCAAATGGTATTTTCATTCTGCCGGTTTTTTGCACATTTAAAAAGTTTACAAAAATACCTTGAGCTGTTTCGGGGCGTAGATATACTTTATTATCATCTGGATTATCAGAAGCTACAGCACCAAATTCTGTTGAAAACATCAAATTAAATTGGCGTACATCAGTCCAATAAGTAGTTTGACTTATGGGGCAAGCGATTTTGTTCTTTTCGATCAACTGTTTTAATCCAGCAAAATTATCTTGGGCTAAAAGTAGCTCCATCTCTTGTAAGAGCGCATCGGCAGCTTGGGGCTCTAATTTTTCGGCAAATGCCTCGATGAGATGATCCACGCGGTAACGTTTTTTACTGTCTTTATTATCAATCATCGGGTCTGAAAAATTATCCACATGCCCACTGGCTTTCCAAACGGTAGGGTGCATAAATATTGCGGCATCGATACCTACAATATTATCATGCATTTGGGTCATACTTTTCCACCAATAATCTCTAATATTTCTTTTTAACTCTACACCATATTGACCATAATCATAAACGGCTGCTAGTCCGTCATATATTTCAGATGAGGGGAAAATATATCCATACTCTTTACAATGCCCTATAATATCTTGTAATTTGTTTTCGTTTGCCATAATTCTTTTTTGGAAGTGCAAAGATAAGCTAAAGCCCCCTTTACTTACTAGCAGAACTTATGAAAAATATATTTTTATATTCCAATTACACTTTACTTTTTAAATTATTTTAAAAGAAACATTCCTATTTGTCTGTCCCTTTATTTATTAATTAAGTCTTACTTTTGTGCTCAATTTTTTTTATAAGAAACAATCTTAATGGAAGCAACATTAGACCAAGCCATACAATTAGGCCTTCGTGCAGAAGAATTTGAAGCAATTAAAACGATTTTAGGGCGCTGCCCCAATTTTACAGAAACCGCAATATACTCTGTAATGTGGAGTGAGCATTGCAGTTATAAAAACTCAATTAAATGGCTCAAAACCCTACCCAGAGAGGGTAAAAGGCTCTTAGTAAAAGCTGGTGAAGAAAATGCAGGTTTGGTAGATATTGGCGATGGCTTGGGTTGTGTGTTTAAAATAGAATCACACAATCACCCCTCTGCTATTGAGCCTTTTCAAGGTGCTGCTACGGGTGTAGGTGGTATCCATAGAGATATTTTTACGATGGGTGCTAGACCTATAGCTTCGCTCAACTCTTTACGTTTTGGTAGATTAGATAATGATAAGACCAAATGGTTGTTAAAAGGGGTGGTAAAAGGTATTGGTCACTATGGTAATTGCTTTGGAGTACCTACTGTAGCCGGTGAAATCTATTTTGAGCATTGCTATCAAACCAACCCACTTGTAAATGCTATGAGTGTAGGAGTGGTTAAAGCAGGAGAAACAGCCTCTGCTACCTCTTATGGTCCGGGTAATCCAGTATTTATTGTTGGTGCTGCTACGGGTAAAGATGGTATTGGTGGTGCCTCTTTTGCTTCTGCCGATATTAGTGAAAACAGTGCAGAAGATTTGCCTGCTGTACAAGTAGGAGACCCCTTTGAAGAGAAAAAATTATTAGAAGCTTGTTTGGAATTGATGCAAACAAAAGCGGTTATTGGTATGCAAGATATGGGTGCTGCCGGTATCACTTGTTCTACCTCAGAGATGAGTGCTAAAGGAGAACATGGCATGATTATCCATTTAGATAAAGTGCCCACCCGACAAGAAAATATGAAAGCTTGGGAAATGCTACTAAGCGAAAGCCAAGAAAGAATGTTAGTAGTGGTTAAAAAAGGCTCAGAAGCTGCGGTACAAGCTATCTTTGATAAATGGGATATCCATTGTGTACAAATAGGAGAGGTAACTAAAGAAGAGCGTTTAAAATACTACATGAATGGCGAGCTAGTTGCCGATGTGCCAGCTCAAAGTTTAGTACTAGGTGGAGGTGCTCCTGTTTATGAACGAGAATATTCTGAACCTAAATATTTCGAAAAGATTAAAAGCTTTGACCCTAACAGCATTCAGCCAGCAAGCGATTTAAAAGCGGTAGCACTAGAATTAATACAGCTCCCCTCTATCGCATCAAAAAGATGGATTTATGATCAATACGACTCTATGGTAGGTACGGGTAATACCCATACCAATGCTCCTAGTGATGCGGCAGTAGTAAAGGTACACGGCTCTAAAAAAGCATTAGCAGTAACTACAGACTGTAATAGCCGCTATGTGTTTGCAGACCCATACAAAGGAGCTATGATAGCGGTAAGTGAAGCTGCTCGTAACATTGTATGCAGTGGTGGTGAACCCGTAGGTGTAACCAACTGTTTAAACTTTGGCAATCCTGAAGTATATTATCAATTTGTTCATGCGATAAAAGGTATGGGAGCCGCCTGTATCCAATTTAATACGCCCGTAACAGGTGGTAATGTAAGTTTCTATAACCAAAGCGAAGATGGACCAGTATATCCTACCCCTACCATCGGTATGGTGGGTGTACTAGATGCATTGGAACAAAAAATGACCATGGATTTTAAGTCTAGTGGTGATAGTATTTATTTAGTAGGTACACATAGAGATGATATCAATTGCTCAGATTACTTACACCATATTTGTGGAGTTACGCATAGTCCTGCACCTCATTTTGATTTAAAAGAAGAAGCTGCAGTACAAGCTGCGATAACTAAATTAATTTCGTTAGGATTGATACAATCGGCTCATGATATTGCCGAAGGAGGTTTATTTGTTGCTTTGGTAGAAAGTGCTATGAATCATGCATTAGGTTTTGAAATTCACTGCCCTACAGATATCCGTAAAGATGCTGTACTTTTTGGCGAAGCTCAAAGTAGAGTAATAGTAAGTGTAAAACCTGAAGTACAAGCAATGTTTGAAGCTAGTTTACAACAAGAGCATGTTGCTTTTTCAAAACTAGGAACTATCAATAACCTCGGCGAGCTACATATTGATGGTCAACATTGGGGGCATATCAACGATTGGAAAAATGCTT
>JBDHYE010000082.1:0-6587 GCA_039811245.1 Chitinophagaceae bacterium
CCCTTCCTAAGAAGGGTAAGTTTACCATTTTCATAAAATTGGTTTTTTAAATTGTTGGGAGTGAGGGAGTGTTTAAATTTTAAGAGTAAAGCCTATTTAACCTTTGTAACTTTTTCTACTTTTATCAATTTACCGTCGATGTCAGTAATACTTAATAAGTACATTCCTGCTTGTAATTTTTCTAAATTGAGCTGATTCGTATTTTGAGCTTTTAACACTACTCTGCCGCTGATATCGCTTAGGCTAAGTTGTAATGTAATGGGGCTCTCAATATTAAGATAATCTTGTGTTGGATTGGGATAGATGCGAATATTTGCAGCTTGTGCACTTTGAGTACTGATACCACTAGCATACAGATACACATCAGATTTAGCTGTGCAACCATTACTATCGGTTACTTCTACACTATAAGCGCCGTCGCCTGTAAAGAGCGTATAGTAATCTCTAGCTTTAGCAAAAGAATCAATTTTGATATTGTTTTTATACCATTGGTAGGTAAAATATTTTTGTGTACTTAATTTTCCAGGTCCTCCATATATAATGGTAGGCGTAGGCAATGGATAGACTTTAATACGTACAAAAGCTGAAGTGGTAGGACAGCCTAGTGGTGTATTAATACGCACTCTATAATCTCCAGATTTATCGGCTACTAAATGGTCTTTATCTTCACCAGCCAGATCAACACCATCTCTACTCCACTGATATACATAATTATGGCCTTTATTAGCCTGTAACACTATAGCACTTGAAGCACAGAATACTAATGAATCGTAATAACTAATTTTAGCTGGCGGTGGAGGCACTATCGTCAATGGGAAAGGTGCAGAGGCATACTCACAACCTGTTAATGAATCATATACTTTTAAAATATACACTCCACTTATTGGACTAACCATTAAGGTTCTCATTGTACGTCCAATAAGTTTAGTAGTATCTCTATACCATTGATAAGATACTTTAGTGAAATAGCTTGGGATATTTCCAATTAATGTTGGAAGGTTGTATGTACAAGCTGTGTCAAACCCTGTACTTGATGTAATCGTAATAATTAATTGCGGTGGTAAAGTACCAGCAAACTCTACAGCGCCTATATCAGAACTACCAAAGGGGCGTGGGTCTCCACGAAAATCTACACTTATAGGACCATCAGTGGCATGAGCCTCAGCATAGCTTACACCAGTAGGCGTTAATGGGCTACCACTTAAATTATCTTCTGTAAATGTATTAACTTCTCTATCTACTGCGCCTTTAGCCATAAATTTATGATAGCTGCTGCTTCCACAAGGGCTGTTAAAGAAAGTATCATTGACAATATTTTTCAAACTATCTTCAATCAAGCCGCTAACATGGTAACCATTCACTAAACTATTATTAGTAGTACCATCTACATAAAGAAAGTTTTTATTGCCAGTAGGACTATAATAAATATTAGCACTCGCATCAAAATTAGCTTTTGATACCGCTGTTTTAGCAGCACCGCTATTGCCTCGTATTGCAGCTACATTATTTAGCGCAGTATCAGCTAAGACATTTACATGTAGGATATTATTCTGAATTTTATTGGTTGCTCCTACATTAAACAATAAACCAGTTGCACCATATCCGCTACCAGCAGTAGATGCAGTGTTCATTTTTACGCTATTGAAATAAATATTATTTGTACCGGAGTTAGTCAAGTTAAAACCATAAGATGAACTATATGCTGCTGTATTATTAGGAGAAAGGACATTTGCAATTACATTATTGCTAATGTTAAATGTAGTAAAGCCTCCCTCTAACTTAATGGCAGAAGCTATAGATGCAGTACCTGTAGCATATACATTATTAATAGCACTTTCTTTAAATGTAAAATCTGTAGTTTGGTTAGAATTACCCGAAGTAGCCTTGATAACATCTACCGTATTTGATGTACCTGTTGTGCCTATTGAGTCGAAATAGTTATTTGAAATTGTAATGGTTTGCATACCTACGCCAGAGTAGCCACACTTATACATAGCAACATCTCCTGCTGCTTTAAAATTTCTAAACGTGTCCTTTTCTGCCAATAATGATTTTCCATAATCTACCAATACTGCTGTTAATGTATTTGTGCCTCCTGTTACATTTTCAACTTTATTTTTACTTAAATCATAAGTAATTACAGTGTTGGCCGGCACGTCAAACATAGTAAGTGGTACGCTTGTTGCAGAGGCATCAATATTTTGAAAATAGTTTTCTGTAGCATTAAGATGAGAACTAGGTGAAGTAATCGTATTTCTATATTGATACAATGTTACTTTAGACGTAGCTGAGCTCACTTTAAAGTTCTTTATTGTATTTTTCATAAAATAAGAAGGTGCTGCTCCTCCTATATTCTGGTCAACGCATCCAAAAACATTTGCTGCTCCAGCGATGTTAAAATTAGCAATCACGTTACTATCTATATAAGATATAGTAGGATAGCCAGTTCTAGGCGCCAAAGATGATGTTTGTCCACTCCATATTGCAGCTAGATTTCTATCATTAGTAGATGGGGTCGTAAAATCGTAAATATAATTTCCTACTATTCTAGTGACGCCATATACATTCATTCCATTCACCCCTATTAATATTGCGCTTGTACCTGAAGCCGTTAATTTTATGGTATCAAATAAAAATTCTGTAGTTCCTGTTCCTACAATTTGAGAATGTACCCCTATACAACTATTACCTGTACCCGCAATGGTAAGATCTATTTTGTTTTTCTCACAAACCCAGCTATTGTTAGTTCCAATAGTAGCCCCATTATAAAACATTCCATAAATACTGTTTGATGTAGGAGCTGTACCACCACTGTTTAGATTATTAAGCCTATTTTGAGAAATATTATCATTATTTGAGAAAACCATATAAATACCATAATGGGTAAAATTCTCAATAATATTATTTTGAATGGTTGTGTTTTTATCATTGATCACTACGCCATCTATTACTACACCAGTACCATATTCATAGATACCATTAGTTACATTTGTAATCGTATCATAAGCAATATAAATACCCTCATTAGCTCCATCAGACGATGAAGGGACTGTTAATGCAGTTGTTGAATTGGCGGTACAATTACCGATGTATATGCCTGTTGCTCCATTGGCAGAAACACCAGTAGCTGTTGAGGTATTGGTATTGTCTAGCGATATGTTACAATTTGTAATTGAAACTGTTTTACTACCATCTTCAGTAGCCAATTTGTTGATAGAAAAACCTTTTTCCATCTTAGTAGTATTGGTCGTATTGGTAGCAGACTCTCTTAATTTTAAATTTTTAACGGTTACAAAATCGGCCCCTTGTATTGAAAATATAGCATCGTTAGAGCCCGTACCAGTAAAGGCGGTTAAGGTTTTAAAATTACCATTTATGGTGATTGAATTCGTAGCCGATAATGTAGCATTTAAGGTGCTTGAACCTAAAACATAACCACCTCCGGGTGCTGTTTCATTAGCAGAACAGTTAATAACCAAAGGTCCAGAAACTCCATAATTATTTAAGTGGCTGATTACGGCGCTTAATGTCAATAAAGTAGGAGGAGAAAGCTTTGGCAAGTTTACTGTACCTGATAAAGGCTGCGCATCTACTGAAGTTGATGCAGCCATGTTTATAAAAAGAATTGTAAGTAGAAGTAAAGTTTTTTTCATGAGTAGTTTTTTTTGCGACTAACAATCTATTTTACGCTATTAATAACAATGCTTTGGCATTTATTATAGAATATCTTAACAGTTTTAATTAAGCAAGTTAGGTTATTTTAAACGCTTTACAAATTTTTTATGCTAATTATTTCTTAATATACATATAATAATCGCATTAATATAGCAATTTGTATGAAAAGCTGTACTCAAACTTGGATACTTTTTAATCGTAAAATATGCTTTTTCGATGTTATGATGTTGTAATTTTGGATATCCTATTATACATTAAAATGGAAAGTAAAAAAACAAGGATTGATAAATATTTATGGGCTATAAGAATCTTTAAAACAAGGAATCTTGCTCAAGAGGCTATTGAAAGTGGCAAAGTAAAACTTTTAGGACAGTCGGTCAAAGCCTCACGTACGGTGCAAATAGGCGATTGCTATGATATTAAAACAGCACAAAGATTTTGGAAAATTGAAGTGCTTGGTATTTTAGACAATAGACTTTCCTATGAACTTGTACAAAAATATTATAAAGACCATACACCTATCGAAGAGCAACAAACAGAAAAGCCATTGGTTTCTGCATTTTATACCGGCAAGCGATTAAGCAAAACAGGCCGCCCCACTAAAAAACAGCGACGCGACCTGAATGATATACTTTTAGACTCTGAAACCGACCTCTAAAAAATAATGTCTTAGTTTACTATAGTGTATTTGCCATCTTTTACTTTTACCCAGCTTTTGGCTAGATCTTCACTACGATATAAGCCTTTATTAGTAGCAATATAGAAGTATTTCTTTACTTGACCATTTTTATAATAATTATCTTTTGCTACGATACTAAACACACTTGTACCACTAGGCAAGCCAGAATTTGAAGGTTCAAAACTTGAGCCGTTATATAGGTAAACCCCCATTTTTTCTGTACCGATTAGCAATTTATCATAAGCAGCACAAGTAGCAGGGTAATTAACCCCTACAGGTAAACCCGTAAAGGCTGTGAAATTTTTACCTGTATCATTACTGTACCAGGCACCTTGAATGCCACCAAAATCTGTAGCTACAATAGCATTACCCCACTTGTTTAAATAAAACAAATTAGGCATAGATGGCAAATTTGTAACTTGAGGTTTCCATTTTTCATCTTTACCAGTTTTATAATAAAGTTTACTTACATTATTCACACTTCCTGTGTTAGATAAACCATATAAGATCTGATTATCTGTATAGGCAAAAGACTGCACTTGAAATGGAGTATCCGCATCGGTAAAGCTAGAATCGATAAGGAAATAAGCAAAGTCATTATTCTCATAAGGGCTTTGAGAAATTTTGCCTCTAATACTCAAGAAATTAGTAATGTAAACACGATCTAAAGAGGGCACACTTAAAATAAAGTTAGCGTTAGGAATGTTTTTGGGTACATTCACCAAACCTTTTTCGATTGGGTTAAAGTTACGCCCTTCATTAGTGCTATAAAGCACCAAATCTCCTTTAACAATAAAAATTTTATTTTTAATAACCGTTAAAGCTCTTAGTGGCGTTCCATCTCCTGGGAAGACAGTTTCATATTCGTTCCCATCATTAGAATGATAGATATAGCCAAAACTATCTACTGCATAAAGCGCATAAGGTCTTTGGACCACATTATTATTATCAATGCCATTTTCTTTTTTACAGCTATGAAGTGTCAATGCCATAAAGCCGGCAAAGGCCAATTTACCATATAGGTTTTTCAATTTCATGACGAAAAATTTTTCTCAAAATAAAACAAAATTCTTTTTTCAAAAATAATTTCTAAACAATATTTAATATCCGTACTCTAAAGAGTCTGTATTTTGCTGCATCATCGCTTCAAATTCTTGATCTTCTAAAGCTCTAATACTTTGTGCTTCTTGAAGCAATTTGCTATACTCAATCAAGGAGATTAAACTACTCTCTTTGTCATTCATAAAGTTGATATTGAGCTTGTAGTGGTACGCATTGTCTTTTAATGTACCTCCATTAAAGGTAAAATCTTTAAACGTATTTAAAGAAGCATACAATGTGATTGAGTCTGCCTTATTAACTACAAACGCATCTTTATTGCGTTGTGCCCAATTTTGAAAATCAAAATATATACCCATAGGGTGTTTCATAATGTTTTCTTTAATTATCAAGGGCGTTTGAGCAGTATTTTTACCCTCCAGATAAGCTTGAGCTAATGATGTTTTGTTAGCAAAGACAGCAATTTTATCTTTAATCATTATAATAGAACTATCCTTACTACTCGTGTTTGATTTTAACTGGTAAGTGTTTTCTGAACTATGTTCCAGCATATTAGCCTCTACCCCTAAGTTAATAATTTTCTGAAAGGCTTGTGTATTGTTTAGTTGAATTGCAAACATCAAATCTAAATCTGTTTTATAATTTGCAAAGGCAGAGCTTTTGTCTGTACTATCAAAATATAATATTTCTTTAGTTTGATTAAAGTTATTTACAGCAAAAAGCATATTCCCTGTAAATGCAGACAATATCTCTTCAATACTTAAATCTGCTTCTTTTAAAAAATTGTTAGCCAAACCTAGCATACCTAGTTTCTCAATCGTTTTTTGCGTAGCCATCGGCGACATTTTATAGGCTGCTATAAAATCTAAGTGCTTATTTGGCACTCTTTGTACTAAATCATCATCAACATTAGTGGGCTGGTTCTCTAAGTTTATTTCTTTAAATGCATCACTGCTGTAAAAAGTAATATCCGTTGCTACACGTCCTTTTAAAAAATTAGTAGCAGCACTAAAAGCAGAGTTCCGCCACATGGAATTGGATACACTTAAGCCCATTCCTGCATAACTGCTTAGATTACGAGCTCCATAGCTATTCATTACAGCATCAAAATTGATCCAGAAACCAAAATCATGAGCTTGTTTTTCAAATGCAGTAAAGCGTTTGTCTTTTAACA
>JBDHYE010000083.1:0-6571 GCA_039811245.1 Chitinophagaceae bacterium
TTTCATTATCAATTTTTTTACCTAGCGCAATGGGTAGGCTCATTTTAGAGTGAATAAATTTTTCACTATTTAATAAAGCCTTCATAGATACAATCTGTTTATTTGCATTAGGTACTTCTATGCCTATCGTACCTTTACCGGGTATGGGGGCTATGATCCGTATGCCAAGTGCAGAAAGGCTTAGAGCGATATCATCTTCTAAATTTCTAATTTTTGAAATCCGCACCCCTTCTACAGGTATGATTTCATAAAGCGTAACAGTTGGCCCTACAGTTGCGGATATTTTTTGAATTTCGATACCAAAACTTTTAAGGGTTTTGATAATTTGTTCTTTATTGCTTTCGAGTTCTTCTTTATTTATGGAAATGCCTTCTTGGGTACGGTCTTCTAAAAGGTCAAGTGTAGGGAATTTATAATCTGATAAGTCAAGTTCTGGAGCGTAGGGCTCTTTATCTTGTACGGTAATGGCTGCTCCATTAGGTTCTTTGATGAGCGTTTCTTCTTCTACGGTTTTTACCTCAAAGCTTAAATTGTTTAAGTCGTTATCATCATCTAAGTTTTCATCGCTATCCGTATCTTCTTCAATATCCAATGCTTCATCTATTTGAAGCTTTGAGGGTATAGGAGGATTGGGTATTTGAGTCTCCGAAATGATTGTTTCTTGTAGCGGCTCCCTTGTTTTTATTGTAGCATTTAAAGGAGTCTCGTAGGCTTGAGCACCGGCATAGCCTTCAATGGTGTCATTTGTATTTTCAACTTTAATGCCGTTGCCTGTTTTATCAATCTCTTTTTTAGTTAGAGCTTCTTCAATGTTTGTTATTGTATCGTCTTCTATTTGTTGTGTTGGTTTTGTAATGGCATTGTTGAGCTGGTTGCCTAGTTGGTTAGCATTTCTTTTTGCCTTACTTAATAGAGGTCTGATATCTAATGAAAAGACAATGAATATACTTAAAATTAGCAAAGAAAATAAGACTAGAGCGGTACCCATCTTACCAATGAGTCCGTTTAAGAATAAGATACTTTCATTGCCCCAAGCACCTCCCCAAGGGAATTCTGAGTCTGGAAATAAAAAGCTTAATATCGGAGCACTTATGAGTAATGCAAAACAGATCCATCTTAAATATTTAGCCAGTTTAATTACTTTTTTATCATACACTAAGTAAAGCCCTAAAAGCGCAATCCAGAGGCTTATGGCAAGCGCCAAAATACCTACATAATTATAGACTAATACATGGCTGCATAAAGCTCCTAAGCGTCCACCTATGTTATGGAAAATTTGATTTTTATTTTTAATAAAATCCCAAGTACTATTAAGGTTTAAAATTTTATCTTGGTCTTGTTGCCAAGTAAAAAAATAACTGATTATTGAAAGGCTTAAAAAAGTACCGAGAATTAATACAAAAGTTCCAAATGCTAGTCGAATTTGTCTGCCTGTATTTTTAGTAGGAGTAGCAGTTTTTTCAATTGTATCGTTTGTTTTTGATTTTGCCATATTTTATTTACCAAATCCTTAAAGGTTACAAATGTAAAATGAAAGCATTTCTAAAAAATTTTTTTTTAAAATTTGAACTGTAAAAAATATCTTTATACTTTGTCAAAATTTTAAATTTTAATTCGGGGAGCATAATTTTAGAAAAGAAGGTCAAGGATTAAGAAAAATCGTTAAATTTGGGAATAGAAATGAAAATGCATGTTGCTTTATTTTTTTATACAGAGGGGCATAAAAAAAGCGATTTTAAGGAGTTTAAAGAAAAAAATATTAGTCAATTCATTGCAACTTTCAAAAAAAGCCGTATTTTGAACCGCAGTTAAGTAGCGAAAATGGATAAAATTGCAAAAGAACGTTAAAAAAAATAATGCTGAAAGCGCCTATTTTATTGGTATTTCACTAATTAGCTGTTAAGAAAAATTAAAATTGTAATCACTATTTGTAGTAATATTCTTTAAGGAAGAAACCATGATGAAGAAAAATCTTTTAAAACGAGTTGGTCTGTCTGCAGCCATTGCAGTATGTGCATTATCTGCTGTAGCACAAGATGTGCATTTTACTCAATTTAATTCTACTCCCCTATTGCTTAACCCCGCATTTACGGGTGGTTTTAGCGGGCCTGTAAGGGCTTCTGCTATTTATAGAAACCAATGGAATGGTATTTATAAAACAATAGCCGCTTCAGTAGATGCACCTATAGTTAGAGAAATAAGTGGAGATGATTATCTAGCAGCAGGTTTGCAGCTTTATAATGATCGTGCTGGAGATGGTAATTTGAATAATTTTTCAGGATTAGTATCTGTAGCCTATCATAAATTTTTAGGTTTACAAGGGAATAAGATATTAACCGTAGGCTTACAAGGTGGTTATACCTCTAAATCTATTGATTTGAGTCAGTTGTATTACGGTGATCAATACCGTGGAGGAAGTTTTTCAGGTCCTTCAAATACTTTAATCACCGCATCTCCTGTAAGATATTTTACCGTTAATGCGGGTATTGCTTATGCGCAAAAAGTAAGTGAAAAAGTAAGTTTTTCACTTGGCGTAGCAGGTAATAATTTAAACCAACCTAAAGAGTCTATCAGTAAAGCTAAGAATAGTGATGTAGGTTTAGGAATGCGTTTAAATGGTCAAGCGGGTGCTATAATATATACAGGAGAGCGTTTTAGCTTACGCCCTGCAGTATTATATCAAATGCAAACAGCAACTACTGAAATTATTGCAGGTAATGAGTTTCATTATATCTTAGGTTCAGACCCAGAGGTAAAATCTCTAGCTCCAGCGGTATTTTTAGGCGGTTGGTATAGAAATAACGATGCGGCCTTAATCTCTGCTGGTGTAGAATTTCAAGGCTTACGTCTAGGCGTTGGATATGATTTTACAACTTCATCATATAATGTAGTGAATAATGGAAAAGGCGCAATCGAAATCGGATTACGTTATATCGGTCTTAACCCAATAGATGCTGCACGTAATGTAGTATTCCCTTGTTCAAGATTTTAATATCCAGCAATATTCAAAACCTTATACCATCAAAGTAAAAGAAACTTTATACAATTACAAGAACAATAACGAACTAACGATATGAGAAAAAACTGGCTACTCCTTGCATTGGCAACTTGTATGGCTGTTGCGCCAAATGCAAAAGCTCAAGATTTAGCGAAAGAAAAATATAGAAATAAGGCAAATGACCCTGTAAAGGATTTGCCTTATGAGAAAAAGCTAAAATGGGCAGACGGTTTATATAGAGATGGTAGCTACTTTAATGCTATTGAATATTATAAACAATTAAAGCAAGAGCAACCTCGCTTACCTTATTTGACGTATCAATTAGCAGAATGCTGTTGGGCAACAAGAGACTATGTACAAGGTGCTGCTTATTATCAAGAAGCTTATGCTGCCGCTAAGACATTATACCCCGAGGCTAAATTTAAAGAAGCCGTAATGCTTAAAATGCAAGGTAAATATGATGAAGCTGTAAAAGCATTCAATCAGTTTATTGCAGATAACCCTAAGACATTTAAAATGGCTAAAAAGGCAGCTAAGGTTCAAATAGAAGGCTGTGCAATGGCTAAAAATTCTATTAACAATCCTCAGCCCTTTACAATTAAAAATGCTGGACCAAATGTAAATTCTGCATATACAGAGTCTGCACCGTTCCCTCTCGGAGATACCGCACTTTTATTCTCATCAATGCGCCAAAATAGTGTTGTGCAGGTAGATAAAAGAAAATCTGGTGAATATATGTCTCGCTTTATGGTATCACAAAAGCAAAAATTTGTACCTGAGGTAGATTCATTCCAATGGGCATTGGATTTTAATGACGGTAATTTCAATAATCCACGTTCACACGTAGGTAATGGTTGTTACAGTCCAGGTGGAGACCGCTTTTATTTTACACGTTGCCAAGAAGAAGATTCTATGCAAGTGATTTGTAAAATATTTGTTTCAAAATTTGACAAAACTAAATGGGGTAAACCTCAATTATTGGGCGAAGGTATCAATGAAGAAGGCTCTAATACACACCCTTTCTTAGCTAAAGTGGGTAAGAAAGAAGTATTATTCTTTTCTTCAAACAGAAAGCTTCAAAGTCGTGGTGGTTATGATATTTGGTACTCTATTTATGACCCCAAAAAAGAAACTTACCGCCGCCCTCAAAATGTAGGTAAACAAATTAATACCAATCAAAATGAGATGACACCTTATTATGACTCTAGAACCAATAAGCTTTATTTCGCTTCTGATGGTTGGGTTGGTCTAGGTGGATATGATATCTATTCTGCTAATGGTGGACCTTCTCGTTATAATACAATTACCAATTTAGGTTACCCAATTAACAGTCCTGCAGATGATATCTATTTTGTATTAGACCCAGTAGGAAAGCCAGACGGATACTTAGTTTCAAACCGTATTGGTGCTATGGCTTTGAAAAATCCAACTTGTTGTGATGATATTTGGAGAGTACAATCTGAACCTAAATTAAGAGCCTTAGGTCAAGTAGTTTATAGAGCATCAAATGAAGTAGCAACAGAAGTAGTTGTTAAAATGTTAGACGAAACTGGCGATTTGAAGACCTTTGATTCTCAAGATGGTAAGTTTTCTTTCAATACTGGTAGAGGTCATAACTATGTGATTACTGCCGATAAGAGTGGCTATATCTCTTCTCGTATCAATGTAAATACTAGTGAGGTAAAACGTACAGACCCTGATGATGATGTAGATGTAACGGTATATCTTGACGAAATCGTTAAAACACAACCATTTGAAGTTCATAATATTTATTATGATTTTGATAAAGCTACACTTCGCCCTGAGTCTGCTGCATCTTTAGATACTTTAGTTAACTTTATGAAAGATAATCCATCTTTAAGTGTTGAAATTTATTCATACACAGATGGTAAAGGTGATAATAAATATAACCAAAAGCTAAGTGAAGACAGAGCACAAGCTGTGGTAGAATACCTTAAATCAAATGGAATTGATGCTTCAAGAATGATTCCAAAAGCATTAGGTAAAGCAGACCCTGTAGCACCTAATAAAACAGCTACTGGTAAAGATAATCCTGAAGGGCGTCAATTAAACCGTAGAACTCAATTTGTAATTGTAAAAGACGATGCTGCAAGCCGTATTATTTATGATAGCAGTAAGCCTGGTAATATTGATGATCAACAAAATTTACAAGTACAAGAGCCTGCCGAAGATAATGACGCTAGCGATGCGGAATCTGGGCTAACAGCTCCTGGTAGCCGTGTGAATAAATAATCAAGAGAAAAGTTTACATCAGAGCCTTGCAAAATTTTGCAAGGCTCTGATATTTTTGAAAATTTTAAAACTTTAGTTATTGAACCTTAGAGGGAATAATTATATTTTTGTTTTTAATCGTAACAATTTTAAAAATTACTAATCAATGCCGGGATACGAACTTTTTGGTCAAGAAGAAATCAAAGAAATTCAAGATGTATTAAATACAGGGATATTAATGCGTTATGGATTTGATGGCCCACGAAAAGGGATATGGAAAGCCAAAGAGCTTGAACAAGAACTATCCAAAAAATTTGGAGTTAAGCATGCCCAATTAGTAAGTAGTGGTACTGTAGCCCTAAGTACAGCACTAGCCGCCCTTGGTATTGGTGCACATGACGAGGTAATCATTCCCACATTTACTTTTGTAGCAAGTTTTGAAGCGATTATTAGTGTAGGCGCAATACCTGTATTGGTAGATATAGACGATACCTTAACATTAGATCCTGAAGCCGTAAGAAAAGCGATTACCCCTCATACTAAAGCCATAATGCCCGTACACATGTGTGGTAGTATGGCACAATTAGATGCGCTTCAAAGTATCTGTAAAGAGCATCAATTATATTTAATTGAAGATGCTTGTCAAGCCATAGGCGGTACGTATAAAGGCAAGGCTCTGGGTACAATAGGAGATATGGGAGCATTTTCATTTGATTTTGTAAAAATCATGACTTGTGGAGAAGGTGGTGCACTTTTAACGCATAACAGTAATTGGGCTGAACGCGCCGACCAGTATTCTGACCATGGACATGATCATTACGGAATTGACAGAGGTGCAGATTTACACCCTTATTTAGGGAATAATTATAGAATATCAGAGTTGCATGCTGCTGTAGGATTGGGTCAAATTAAAAAGTTAGATCAATTTCTAACAATTCAGAAAGCAAATCATAAAGCTTTATACGAGCAATTAAGAGTAATTGATGAACTAGAATTTAGACGTATCCCAGATGCAGAAGGTGATACAGGTTCCTTCTTGTCTTTTTATTTGCCAGAAGCTGCTATTGCACAAGCATGCGCTAAGGCTTTTGCACAAGAGGGGCTTGGTGGTAATCCTTATTGGTTTGAAAATAATTGGCATTATATCCGTAAATGGGAGCACTTAAAAAATGCATCATTTATGAATCGATTATACGATGAACAAAAAATGAAAATAATGCATTATGCCAATCAGGCTTTTCCTAATTCTGATGCCATTATTAGCCGTTGTATTTCATCGGCAATACAATTAAATTGGACCGCTGAACAAATACAAGAAAGAGGTTCCAAAATGGTAGCTAT
>JBDHYE010000084.1:0-6568 GCA_039811245.1 Chitinophagaceae bacterium
AATGCTAAGATTAAGTCTTCGGGGGCAGCCTGCCTATTGGCTTTATAATCTGTAAAATCTTCATGCCTTTGAGTAGCCGCTTTGGTGTCAAAAACCACCGCCAGGTGGCTAGGTTGTTCTTTTTGAAGTAGCTCAACAAGGGTGTTAACAAAACCAAATTGGGCATTGGTATTTTTACCATAAGAAGTAACACGAGGGTTTTTGCTGAGTGCAAAATAGGCTCTATAAATAAGCGCCATTGCATCTAATAAAAACAGCTTTTTCTTTTGCATAATAACGAAGGTAAAATATATTTAGGCAAGAAGAAAGTCTTTTTAATTAGCTTAGGACATAAATAAGCCATTCTTAAATTTAAAACAAGGGTATAAATACGCTGCTCTTTTAGTACTTTTGCAAGCCAAGAATAAAATACATTAAAGCATGGAAAATCAAGAACAACAACAATTAAATATTGAACTTACAGAAGAGATCGCTGATGGTCAATATGCCAATCTCGCTATTATTACCCATTCTTTTGCAGAGTTTATTATAGATTTTGTAAATGTTATGCCCAATACCAATAAATCAAAAGTAAAGAGTAGAGTTGTAATGACACCACAGCATGCTAAGCGCTTGATGTTAGCATTAATTGACAATGTGAAACAATTTGAAGCGGCTAATGGTGTAATTAAAGAGCAAACCCAATCTGTGCCTTTTGCTTTGGGAGGTCAAACAGGACAAGCATAATTTATCAAAAAACATTAATTGGGCTATTGGGTAAAAACCATTGGCAAAAACAAAATTATGGTACACGAAAAAATTCTCATTTTAGATTTTGGATCTCAATACACACAACTTATTGCTCGAAATATTAGAGAGCTCAATGTATATTGTGAAATCCAGCCCTGTACTAAAGCTATAGACTACAACGACACTTTAAAAGGAGTTATCCTTGCAGGGTCGCCGTATTCTGTTAATGACAATGAAGCTCCTAAACCTTCGGTTCAAGCTATAGCTCAGCATGTACCAGTATTGGCAGTATGTTATGGAGCACAACTTTTAGCACAACAAAGTGGTGGGCATGTAGGTAAATCTGCACATAGAGAGTATGGTAGAGCGCACTTAAAATCTGTTGTTGCAAATCCATTATTTGAAGGAATAGCAGAGGGTTCACAAGTGTGGATGAGCCATAGTGATTCTATCAAAAGTTTAGGCGTAGATTTTGAAATCGTTGCCAGTACAGACAGCATTCCGGTGGCCGCTTACAAAAGCCCAATGAGTTTTGCTCCTAACCCCGTTTATGGATTACAATTTCACCCAGAAGTGACCCATAGCCTTGATGGAAAAAAGATTTTAAAAAATTTTATAATTGGGCTGTGTAAATGTAGTGCCGATTGGACTCCAGCGGCTTTTGTAGAAGAGACAGTGGCCAAACTAAAAGAGCAGATAGGCGACCAAAAAGTAGTCATGGCGCTAAGTGGTGGTGTAGATTCTACCGTAGCGGCTATGCTTATCAATAAAGCAATAGGTAAAAACCTCTATTGTATTTTTGTAGATAATGGATTGCTTAGAAAAGACAAATTCCAACAAGTATTATCGGGTTACGAAACTTTAGGTTTAAATACTAAAGGTGTAGATGCTTCTCAATTATTTTATGATGCTTTAAGTGGCGAAAGTGACCCTGAGAAAAAACGTAAAATAATAGGCCGCCTTTTTATTGATGTTTTTGTGCAGGAAGCTAAAATCATTGAGGGGGTAAACTTTTTAGGACAAGGTACCATTTATCCTGATGTGATAGAATCCGTATCGGTACATGGGCCATCTCAAACCATTAAGAGCCATCATAACGTAGGGGGTTTGCCCGAAAAAATGCAATTAAAACTTGTAGAGCCCTTACGTTATTTATTTAAAGATGAAGTAAGAAGAATAGGTACTGAAATGGGCATTGCTCCAATATTTATTGGCAGACACCCTTTCCCTGGTCCGGGTTTAGGAATAAGGGTTTTAGGCGCTGTAAGTGCAGAAAAAGTAAGCATGCTTCAAGAAGCAGATGCTATTTATATACAGGCATTAAAAGATCAGGGTTTGTATGATAAAGTTTGGCAGGCAGGCGCAATACTTTTACCCGTACAAAGTGTAGGAGTTATGGGCGATGAGCGTACTTATGAATATACTGTTGCATTAAGAGCTGTAACTTCTGTAGATGGAATGACCGCCGATTGGGCACAACTACCCTACAGCTTTTTAGCACAAGTATCTAATGATATTATCAATAGAGTAAAAGGGATTAATAGGGTGGTTTATGATATTAGCTCTAAGCCACCAGCTACAATAGAATGGGAATAACTTATTTCATGAATAGAAAATTAAACCTATTTTTTTCAAGTGTATTTTTCGTATTGCTGTGTTTTAATATCAATACAGCAAAGGCACAGTTTTGGAAAAGTAAAGAAGATACAAAACCTGCTTCTAAGCCAAAGCCAAAACAAAGTGCTTCTAAGAGTAACGATAAATCGCTAAGAGCTACTTGGACCTATCCTCAAAGCATTTTTAAAGAGCGCTATAGGATAGATGTGCTACTCCCCTTCCAATTGAATACGCTGATTAAAGATAGTAGCTTAATATTTAAAGGGAGAGTACCTGAAATGAGCCAAGCAGCCATTGACTTTTATGAGGGGATAAGTATTGCTATAGATACTCTTCAGGCAATGGGCTATAAAACAGATATATATGTGCATGATATTCCAAATGATGCCTATTGGACGGCTAATAAAATTAAAGATAGTTTTGCCGCATCAGATTTAATCTTGGCATATATTTCATCTCAAAGCATTGCTCCATTTGCAGATTATGCATTGAAGCAGCAGATAAATTTTGTGTCTGTATTTTCACCGTCTGATGCAGGTGTTAAAAGCAATCCTTTTTTTATATTAATGAATCCATCGCTGCAAGAGCACTGTGCTTTTATGTATAAAAGCGCCACGCAAGAGCTGTATCAGCAACCGCTAGTTTTATTTAAAAGAGAGCACACCTCTATAGATAGCTTAGCGTGTCAATATTTACAAGTGGACACCCAAGCACATTCGGTTATAAAAGTAGCTATTGAGCAGTTGCCAGATTCATCATTTCTGGCAACACTGTTTCAACCGTTGAAAAAAAATAAGATTCTGATGCCGGTAATGGATGCCGCCTATGCAGAAACGGTTTTAAATAAGCTACACCAATATTTTCCTAATTATTTATTTGAGGTTTATGGTATGCCCTCTTGGAAAACATTATGTACCCCTAAAAATACCCTAGCTTGGGGTACAAGTATAGCTATTCAATATTCACAGCCCTATTATTTTGAAGAAAATAACAATGAGCCTGTTCTTAATTTTACCCATAGGTTTCAAGCTAAGTACAGTTCAAAACCCAATGAGTTAAACTTTAGAGCCTATGAGTTAATTTTTTGGCTAAGTGATTTAGTAAATAAATATGGAGCGGTCTTTAATTCTAATTTGAATGACAAAGACAATAGTCCTTTTACGGGGTATAATTTGCAGTTTGTAAAAAATGCAGAAGGCGCAATAGATTATTTAGAGAACAAACATTTATACCTATACCGTTTTCAAGGCGGAACATTTTTAGTAAAGTAATTTTAATTTTTTAAATTTCAAACACAATGAAAAGAATCAAAGTAGCGCTTACGGCATTATGCCTTTTAATGGCATCTTCTGCACTTCAAGCACAAAGTTTAAAAATGCCGGCACCTAGTCCTACGCAAACTTTAAAACAAAATTTTGGATTAGGGGATATTAGCATAGAATATTCAAGACCTTTAGTAAGAGGGCGTGTTATTTTTGGCGATTTAGTACCTTATGGTAAAATATGGAGAACAGGAGCTAATGCTGCAACAAAAATTAGTTTTAGTGAAGATGTAACATTTGGTGGTCAAGCGGTAAAAGCCGGCACATATGCACTTTATACCATACCCGGCAAAACCAATTGGACTATCATGCTCTACAAAGACCTAAACCTAGGTGGCAATGTAGCACAGTACAATAATGAAAATGAAGTAGTAAGAATTCAGCAAAAAGTACATTATAACGAACGCAGTATTGAATCTTTTACCATTGCATTGGCAAAAGTAAAATCAAACACAGCCGTATTAGAAATTAGCTGGGACGATGTAAGAATCCCTATAAAAATTGCCACAGAGATTGATACCAAAATCATGAAAAATATTGATGAGGTAATGCATAAAGATTCTAAACCTTATTACCAAGCCGCTAATTATTATTATGAAAGTGGTAAAGATTTAAATCAGGCTAAAATATGGGTAGATAAAGCGGTAGAACAAAACCCTAAAGCATTTTGGGTGCGCTTACTCAAAGCTAAGATTGAATTAAAATTAAAACAAAACAAAGCCGCTATTCAAAGCGCCAATGAAGTGATCGAATTAGCTACCGAAGCTCAAAATGATGACTATGTTAAAATGGCAAAAAAGTTAAAAGCAGAAGCTGGGCAACAATAATACATCAGCACGATGTGTATCTTTAAGCAGAGCGGGGCGAAACAAATGTTTCGCCCCGCTCTGCTTAAAGGACATTGTATTTGTAGTATTAATTTTACTGCACTAATTCTAAGCGCCCTACTAATTCTTTTAAAAGTGCAGCATCTTTATCTTGGCTATTTACTCCTACTGCTTTGCTATTGTATTGTGCAAGGATAAGCATACTATCTTCTAAGCTTTGTATATTCCATAGCGCTTTTGATTTTAAAATAATAAATAGGGCTTTTTCTGGACAACCCACAAACTGTGCAAGTTCCTTTCCTGTTTTGTTATTAGCGATATTGGCTCTATAAATTTGTTGAAATTTTGTAAATAAACTATTGCAGATTAAAACCATAGGTGCTGCTTTAATGTTATTCAAAAAATAGCTCAATATTCTATAATATTTTTCTTGGTTTCGATTGATAAACGCATCGCAAAATTCAAAAACATTATATTCTCTGTTGATGCCAATATATTTTTGGATTAATTCTGCTGTTAGTTGTTGCGCATCAGGGACACCAATTTTTACTTTTTCAAGCTCATTATTTATAGTCTGTAAATTATTGCCAATATGTATAGCAAGCAGTTCAGCTTCTTTATCTGCTATTTCAAGTTGTTTCTCTTTGCCTAGCTCTTTTATCCATTTTGGCAGTTCATATTCTTTAATCTTATCAGAGTTAAAATAAACGAGCGTGTCTTTAAAAGTTGTTACCCAATCTTTATTTAATTTTTTATACCGATAATCTATAAGTAGAATGGTCTCCTTACTGGGACTTTTTATATAAGATTTTAACTCATTAAACTCCCTAAAATTACCCGCATCTTTCAAAATAATGACCTGCTGATTGGCAAACATAGGTAAGCGCCTGCAATAGGCTTTTAGATCTGTGCTTTTAGTATCTGAACCATAGAGTACATAGAGATTAAAGTCTTTTTCGGTATCATTGAGAATACTGTTTTCAAAAAGTTGCACAATTTTGTCCAAATAATAAGGCTCATCACCATCAATTATATAAACAGGAGCCCATTGTTTTTGTTTAAAAGCATCTAAAATTTGTTTGTATGTTGCTGTCATGAAAATAAGCTTATAAATACACTATTTGATAATCAAAAGGGGCTAGTCCACTAAGGCGTAGATATACTTTTGCACTACTAATAACATCGTTTTGGCAATAACGAGCTATACGGTCCAAATCCTTTTTTTTCCAATATACCCTACCCACTTCGCTTCCGTCCATATCTTCTTTGGGCGAAGGTATGCCTAATATTTCAGCTAATAAGGCTAAAGATGTATAGTTTTTATAATCGCCAAACTTCCACAACTCTAATGTATCTAGGTGGGGTATTTCCCACGGTTTTTTAAGCGATAAATTTAAAGTTTTTGGTATTTCTAGTTGTTGAATTAAAAGTCTTCTACAAATAAAGGGCAAGTCAAACTCCTTAATATTATGTCCACAAAATCGAATGGCTTTAAATGCTTTTTCAAAACCATTAATAAGCGATAAAAATTCTTTTAACAATACTTTTTCATCGTGGTTATAGAGTGATTTTACCTTAAATAAACAATCTTTTTCTTGAGTATCAAAGCGCCCTATGCTAATACAAATGATTTTAGAAAACTCGGAGTAAATACCAGCTTTTTCTTCGTAAAGCCTTTCTGGGCTGCTATCTTCTAATTTTAAAAAATTTAAGCTGCTTGATTTTTTAGTCCATAATGACTGCATATTAGTACTTAATTCAGCAAAATATTCTTTTTCGCTTACGGTTTCAATATCTATAAATAAGATGTCTTTTATTGAACTATTTATCATACATTTGAACTTTATATTTGCAATATAAGTAATAAAATACAATTTTAATCAATGGAGCAGCATTCAAAAATAGGAGAAACCACTAGTGGTTCAAATGTCCAATCAAACAATAATTCTCCTAAATCAAACAAATGGCTAATAGCGGCACTGGCATTATCATTGGCAGGTAATGGTTACATGTATTATAGTAAAGATAAAACAGAAACCAGAAATGAATTTCTGATTAATGAGAATACAGATA
>JBDHYE010000085.1:0-6557 GCA_039811245.1 Chitinophagaceae bacterium
ATTTTGTAAATGTTTTTCAAATGCATTTATTTTATCGTACGTATCAAACCTTTGTTTTATTTTCTGTACATATACAGGATAAGCAGTTTCAAACGATACATTACCATATTGCTCAATAAACCTTCTTTCATGTCTTCCAACTCCATTCGTAAATGTTTTTCTAAACTGTTCTAATGTGGGTATTTTGTACATTATCTATTGCATTTGTTTCAAAAAGGTAAAATATATTTTACAAAATACCAAAAAAAGTAAAAAATATTTTACTTTTTTTTGGAACACTCAAACTTTTAAAGAAAAGTACCTACAAAAAATAAACTATTCGATTGATAAAGAAACATGCGTCTATTTGGGTGTTATAAGCAACCTTAGAACCACTGCTCCGAAATAGCTTTTGCAATTCCAGGATAGGTTTTACTTCTAAGTTTACCTCTATCTTTTGACGGTGGCATTTTCCAAATTTTATTTTCCCTGCCTTCTACAATTTCAGTAGGTTTTAATTTTGGAAATCCTTTTAACCATAGCCAAGTTTCTTTCGTTTCTCCGTGTCCAAATTGCCACGGATGAATAGTTTGTGTTCTTTGCCCTATATACTTTTGCATTATAGTTTTGGGCTGTTCTAAAGCCACATAATCACAAACCTTACAGGCTTCAATCCAAGCATTTTTACACAATTCAATACCTTCAATTCTCTTTTCACTATTCCAGTACCAGCGATTGCCACACAAAGCCGTAAATGTGCAAGGTGGATGTAAAATGATACCACCCCATTTTTTTAGTTTCAACGCCTGGAATATATCCATTTTCAAGTGCCATTCAGGATGACCACCTGAACACTCTTGCAAGTCGCAACTATAAGCCTCAATTCCTTTTGCTCTTAATTCCTTTGTTATAGTTTGACTTTCCTCAAAACCAACGAGAAAAGGCCGCTTATAACAGGTGTTTGGCAAAAGCTGGGCGGAAGTGCCAATTTGAACTTTTGTAATTCTATTTAACTGTGTACTCATATTGAATATTTGTTTTTCAAAGCCCAGCCTTCGCCAAGCACTCAAACGTTAGCGGCAACCCTAATCGACAGGCACGTAACCATATTCAGGATTGAAGGTTAGTAATGAACAACAACTACGTTCTTTTTTATTAACCCAGCCGACAAGTATTTCCATATCCCATTCTTGAATTTCAAACGTATCATCTTTGTCATCTAAAATTGACATTACTTTTTTAGGCATTTGGTCAGCCGTTCTTTTTTCCCACCAGTTCATTTTTCTAAAGATATGAGGGTACTTTTCAGGCTCTCTTGTAAATTTTTGAGGTTGACCCATTCCGTAAACAATACCATCGTATGCAATCACATCGCCTACAATAAAAGGACTTGAAGGATAATCTGCTATTATCTCAAATCTTGGATTCATTAATTCTTTTGCAGTCATTTATTTCAATTTGTGAAGCAAGGGCAGCCGCTAACAAGGTATTAGCAATATGGCGGCTGACGTGCTTCGGTTAAACATTTTTAGTTTTATCAGCTTTGGTTCTTCGTATCGGCTGTGGTGCTGTTATTCCGCCACATCGCTAATACCCGAACCGTTATGTGCAATTTTCTTTTTCATTTTTTTACCCAACGCTCAAATGATTTAATGATTTTCTGAACGGGTTGTATTCATAATCTTCCCAACTGCACGAATTGAATATTATTCTATTGTTGACATATCGTGTATATGCTTTCTGATACTTGTCTGCCTTGTTGTAAGGCATCACAAATGGTTTGCATCCTAATTTCCTTAAAAATTCAACTCTGTAATAGTCTTGTTCGGGTGTTGTATCAAAACCAATCAATACAAAGAATTGCATATGCTCTGATGGTATTCCCCATTTATTGCATCTTTCAATACCTCTTATTATTACCTTTTCATCTTTGAATTGATCCCACGCAAATGTTAAGTATCGTTTATTAAATTTTGAATTGTAATATTTAACTTTTGCCAATGCTTCGGCTTGTCTATCTGAAATGATACGAATATTCAAGCCTTGAACAAAGCAAACTTTCAAATCAAGCTCTGCAATTCTATTCAAATTAGATTCCCAATTTGTGCCACCAAAAAAATCATTATCTAAAAGCATCAAGTTTTTACCGCCTGATGGGTTAGTAATAAGTTCGTCAATAGTGTTGTAATTGTATGGTCTGCCTTCTTTGGTTGGCACACAACAAAATTCACATTTAAAACGGCATCCTTTCATTGAAAATCCGTAATGAAAAGGAGTGTTTGGATATATTTCCCAATCCATTGGAGCGTTTTCAATTTCGGCAGGTAGTTTGTTATGAAAGTCAATACCAGTACCGCCAATTACCATATTTTCGGGTATCTGTGGCATTTCTGAAAACTTAAATATCTTACTCGCATAAATCTTGTCATATTGACTTGCAAACAAAATACCTTCATACCATTCAACTGTATCGCCAATGGATTTATGATAGGCGGATATTTTCATAAGTGCAATATTTGGAAATTGTACACCTTGATAATCTGTTCCATCAACTTGATATATTGCTATTCTTGCCATCAATGATTTAATGATTAAATTGCCAACGCACAAAAAATGAAAAAGAAAACAGACACATAACAGCACATTGCCAAAAGTGGCGATGTAGTGCTAAAATCAAGTGTAGTGCTTCTAATTATCATTTGTGCTATGTTCAAAATTTGTACTTATAATTCGCCACCTTCGGCAATCTGCAACTCGTTGTACGAAGTGCCTATTCCAGCACATCGAAACTACTCTGATGAACCAAAGTGTATTTATCATAGCCAGCTTTTTCAACTTTGTCAAACGCATCTGCAATATTTTCAGCAATTACCACTATTGTTGTCTTTGAAGTATTAACGATATAGGCACTTCGTACAACAGGCAGTTTTGCATCATTGCCGTCTAACGGCTTATTTTCAGGTTCTGTATTCATATTATTGTTTATTTAAAAATTAAAGTTTACGCTTTGATTCGGCAACGAACGCAAAGCTGCTTTGACGTTGTGTGCAATGCTACCACCAACGACCTGTGAGAATATCTGCATCGCCATTTTCGTAATCTTCGTCTGACGGCTCTCGTGTTTCTCCCCATTTCTGTTCAGCTTCATCCCAGCCGCATTTAGAACAGCTTTGATAATCGAAGTCAATATCATCATAATCACGTCCGCATTTTGGACAGTTTTCGTGCGGCTGGTTTTCGTAATACTCATCATCATAGTATTCTTCTTCCAAATCCGCACTGCACACAACAGGCGGTTTGCCGTCAGTGGCGGGATTGTTAGTTAATTCGTCATTTGTGCTATTCATTTGCTTTTGTATTAAAGTGAAACATTTGTGCTATTTATCGCCACCGAACGGCAAGCCGCTGGGGCGTTACCAGCAATTAGACATCAAAACCTTCCAACATTAATTTGTTGTGCAATATTTCAAGTCGTTCTCGTGGACTAAATAGGATATTAAAATCTTCCCATTTCAGTCCACAAATTAATGCTGATACTTCTTTAAGTGCCATTTTCTGATTAAGCGACAATGATTTATACCAACTAACTGCTGGTAACACATTATTGCCGACAATGGCGGGTGAAGTGCTACTATTTAATTTTTGTGCTGTATTCATTTTCTGTAATTATATTAAATATTTGTACTAAATTGCCGCCACTGACAGCAATGCTTTTCTCGTTGGCAGCAAGTGTATCACGACACCGCTACAATCTTTTCGGCTATTGACAATAAGACATTTTGGACATCTTCTTCCAAATGATCGTAATTGTAAAATGCTATATCTAATTTCCACTTTAAAGTTTCGGACAAATCAGAACCATCGCCAAATTCTTCAAGCAAATAATTTGCTTCTTCAATATCAGGTTCAAAATTTGTATGGAAATAATCGCCACATCCTTCGCAAGTTTTTGCAGATTTTTCACCACCACCAAAATCGGGGTCGTGTCCTTCATAAGTAAAACTTGCTTTTGCAGGATATTCTTTTAGTTCATATCGTTTTGCTTTTGATATTTCTTTTTCGCTGTATTTTTGTTTTATGTTTACGCCATTATAAAAACCAGTTTCAGTAATTTCTTTGAACTTATCTAAAACTTTTTGTCTTTGCTCTTTGTGAAATTTTCTTGCAGTTTTTACAGCATCAGAAATGCATTTTTCACAATAATCTTCATTTCCCATATCTCTACCATTCATCAAGACAATGTAACCTGTATGATGTGGCTCATACTTTATTGGGTGCAAAATTTCTGTTGCTTTTTCAATAATTTCAGATGGCTCACAAACACCTGCTGCCGACACAGTATTGCCGTCATTGCGGCTTAACTGCTTATTTTCAAATTCTTTCATTCTATTTAGCTTTTGATATTAATTCAACATTTTTACTTCTATCTCCGCAACGAACGGCAATACTCGGAACGCCGTTATAGGGCATTTAAAAACTCGCCCCTCCACATTTTTTTTATCAATTTATCATTTACTTGTTTTATATCGTATTTACGCATCAAAGGAAATCTATCACTTGCTGAAAGGGATTTCCACCAGTCCTTCCATTCATTTTTAAAAACAATACTTGGAATATAATCTTGAGCATAATCACAATCAAGGCACTTTAAAAAAACCTTGCCTTCAACTTCCTTACCTACAAGTGGCAAATGTTGACTATCATTTCCACAAGTTAATTTGTGCCAATTGTCGCTTTGTTGGAAAAATGCTATTTTGCTTAATATTTCTTTCGGTGTCATAATAAAAACGCCCTATAACAAAGTGTATAGCAAATAGCCGTTATTGAGCTGTAATTAAACTATTTGCGTGTTTGTGAATTAGTTTCTTATCTCAAAGATTTGTGCGTTAAATCGGCTACTTGCCATACACAAATCGTTATATGCTATGCTGACAACACCTTGCCACACTTCAAACATTTAGCAGGAGACATTTCTCCATCGCCTAAAATTGATGCGTATGGATGTTCACATTCAGCCTCTTTTTTCTCTAATTGATTATGTCTTAATCCCATTGTGTAGGATTTGTAATTGATATGCTGTTGTTTTTCATTGAACATATTAAAATCTACATCTTCGCTTTGCCAATTTTAAAATTTGTCCTTTTGGTTGTTTCGTGTTTAAGTCCAAAATAATATCGGACAAATTGAAAAAATATTGACAAGCAAATGAAGCTATGCCACCAATTTCATCGCCTACCCAACCATCAAAATCAATTTGCTGTTTGTTGCAGAACTTTTGTACCCATTCGTTGCAAACAAATTCATACTGTTTATTAAGTTCACCAAGTTTTGTGTTTTCTTTTATCATTTTGTTTTAATTTAAAATTTGTACTATTTTTGTGGCGGCTTCGCCAATGCTCAACACGTTATCGGTCAGTGCTACTAACCGACTTCAATTTTGACAAACCACATTCCTTTTTCAGTGTCGGAAAATCCTTTGTAACGCTTTTTAGTTAAAGGACTTGAGCCGACATCAATCATAGGTAGAAGCCTTTGAATTATGTGTGTGAATTGTTGTAAATCACAACCAAATTCTTCTTGTAGTTTTTCGTCTATGATTTCTTCGTTGGCATCTATTTCATCATAATCAAGTCCTGTAATATGACAAGCCAATTCTTCAGTTTCTAATGTGCTAATTTGTGCTAGTTTCATTTTTATTATTTATTTTAAACGTTAATTTTTGGCATCCTATTCCGGCATTTTTTTTTAAAGCCTAATAATGCGCCTGTACCACATACAGATATATTGCTGCGCTGTAGCAAGGGTGCAGAGCTCTGAGCTGTGCCAGCTCTTAGGGGGGGGTAATATCTTAGGGAGCATCGGGTAGTGGCAATGATATATTGACACTGTACAGATAGAGTAGATTATATAGCCCTACATGCTCTAAAAATAGTGCAGCAGCCTTATCAGGCCAATAACCCAGTACGGTATAATACTGTAAGCTTAGCTGTGGTGCAATGCCTATACTCATAAGCTTATGCTCTACACTAGCAAGCTCTAACTGATGCACAGTGCAGAAGTTAAGCAATGCTACTCTAAAAGCTGGGTTATTGTAGGGGTTGTTATCCATTATCTTTAAGTGCCAAAATTAATAAATATTATCAATGTCTTGTTCACGTAGCGTATTGGCAAGGATACTTTTGATGCGCTCTAGCTTATCGGTATCGGGGGCGTAAGATAAGAACACGATTGCCATATCTTTTAAGCTGCTATGATAGCTTTTAAGCTGTTGCTCTGCCTTAGAGAGTTGATACTCTAGGCTATCGCAGCTATTGCACCACATATCGGGCAGGTGGTCAAAGAGCTTACAGCAGGCAGCCAGCGCCTCAGGCTCACTAAAGGTATCTGTAGCCGTAAGCAGCAGCTTACCATTAGTGAGCTGTAGCCTAGCTAGTGAGGGCTGATGTATGTATTGCCATTGAGCCATAATAATAATTTAAATTGGTAAATCATCATCTTCAGAGTTATAAGTAGCTGGGCTAGCAGTAGGGCTGCTATAGCTAGCGGCAGGCTTATTACTACCTAGTAGCTGTATGGTG
>JBDHYE010000086.1:0-6539 GCA_039811245.1 Chitinophagaceae bacterium
ATTTGCATCAAAACGGTCTATTTCACTGATTAAGTTAATCAGTTTCCAATCAATTTTCAGTTTAAAATTATATACTCCGTTATCCAATTTGATACGATTTGATACGCAAAGATACGATTAGGATTTGATTATGATACGAAAAATATCATTGTTTTCAGTCATGCGGTTGTCGTGTTGTTGGTTCGTCACGCCTTGATACTAACAGTATAATATACACAAGTGGTTATGAAATTCCTCAAATAAGATATCTTACCTATCAAAGACCACTGTTTACGTGGTTTTAAACCAAATTTATACTTATAAATGGGGTTGATAAGATAATGTTGCTTTTGCAAAACCTTTAATCCTGCTTGTTTACAGTAGGATTCAAACTGCCCTATTGTAATTTTTGTATCCCATATTTCTTGTAGCGCAATAATTGTATTAGGCGATTCTCCCATGGCTTTCAAAATCCAAGAATAAACCCCTCTAGGCAAGATATGGTAATAGGGCATTTTGCTGGTCCATTTCTTTTCACAAATTTGTTGGTGCCCACCAAAAGGCATGTGCCAAGGAGGAAAACCAAAAAATATTTGTCCGCCGGGTTTTAAAAATTTACAGAGATAGGGTATAAAATTTTGTTGTTCGGGTACGTGTTCAATTACATCTTTTAGAATGATAAGGTCAAAACTATTTTGATATTTTTCTAAAAAATCTTCGTCATAAATATTTTGAGCTACAAGTGCTACTTGGTTGTTGTCAACATATTCTTTCAAAAAACCTTTTGCCCATTCTATACGCTCTGTTGCTAAATCTACTCCTAAACAAAAACAAGATTTTTTTAAGAATGGGAGCAGTACTCCTCCTTCGGCACAACCTACCTCCATAACACGCGTAGCAGCTGTTATCTCTTGTGTTTTAGCAACAAAAGGCAGCACATAGTTTTCAGAATTTTCGGCTTGCTGTTCAAACCTTACTTGTACATTTTTATGTTGAATGAGTGCCAAAATAAATATTTTTTAAAAGGTAAAAATACAGGCTTTAACTGTTATTCTGTTCAGGTAAGTCTAATTGTTTTTTAATGCTTTCATCATGTATTAATTGCCATAGTGCGGCAATATATTTCTGATCTAAGCCTAGGTTAGTAGCTTGTTCCAAGCGGCTTTCAAGTATTTTTATCCAGCGCTCTACTTGATAAATGGTAATATTATTTTGTTTTTTTATAATCCCCATTTTTCTACTGAGTTCCATTCTTCGGGCTAGCAAATCAAGTATTTCTTCGTCAATATTATCGGCGCTCTGTCTTAAATATTCTAACTCTAAATGCTCTTCTGGCAATAAAGGCATTCTTTGTTTTAGATTTTGTAATAACTCTTTAAGTGCCGCCGGGCTTAATTGTTGTGCTGCATCTGTAAGCGCTTCATTAGGCCTTATATGCGTTTCAATCATTAAGCCATCAAAACCAATATTCATAGCCTTTTGAGCAATTAATGCTACACGACTAGCATTGCCACTAATATGACTAGGATCGCAAAATAGTGGCAGTTGTGGACAGCGCCGCTTGAGCTCTACGGGAATTATCCAGTTGGGGATATTGCGATAAGCATCGGTGGTTTTATAACTCGAAAAACCTCTATGGACAGCAGCCACCTCGTTTATCCCCACTTTGCTAATTCTTTCGATAGCGCCTTGCCATAAGTCCACATCAGGATTTACGGGGTTTTTAACCATAATAGGTATTTGTACACCTCTTAATGCATCTGCTATATTTTGTACTTGAAAAGGATTCACTGTAGTACGTGCGCCCAGCCATAATACATCAATATGATACTTCAGTGCCAGCTCTACGTGTTGTGTTTCGGCTACTTCAATACATATTTTTAAATCCAACTGCTTTTTTAAATCTGCCAACCATTTTAGCGCCTCTTCTCCTTTGCCCTCAAAGGAGCCAGGACGTGTGCGTGGCTTCCATACCCCTGCTCTGAAAAGCTGTATTGGCAAGCCTTTCATGGCTTCCGCAGTTTGAAATACTTGTTCTTTAGACTCTGCACTACATGGGCCAGCAATGATAAAAGGTGTGGCACTATCTTTAAAAAAGGGAGTCATAAAAGTAAAGTTAATAGGATTGTAGTTTTTAATAAAAATCAATATTGTTTAAACATCTTAATGTGCGGAATACCTACTTCCATAAAAATTGGCCCTATGGTTTTGTATTGTAATTTCTCATAAAATGGTTGTGCGTTACAGCGAGCATGTAATTCAAATTTGTTATAGCCTTTTTGAAGTGTTTGTGTTTCGGCATATTTTAAAAGTTTAGACCCATAACCCAATCCTTGACATTCTTGCCTTACTGCCATCTGCCTTACTTTAACCACTTGTTGTGATAAGGGTTTTAATAATACACAAGCTTGTACTTGATCATTAATCGTATAAACAAATATCATTTCATGCTGCTCTTCACTTAAATCTTCTAAATATAAATTTAAACCTAGTGGCTTTCTTAAAAGATCATCTCTTAACTGTAACACATCAGGATAGTGTGGGTGGCTGGTATCTATAAGTAATAGTTGCTCTTTATGCTCCATGTTAAAAGATAGATTTACTTATAAAGGTAAAAGCACTGCATTAGTTTCTTCAGACTTAACATAAAATTTAAACACTTTCTCTGGCAGGCCATTGGCTATAGAGTAATGCGCTTCATAAGGACCCGGCAAAAGTTCTAAGCTTTGAACAGAAGGGTTGCCGTTTACATTAATTTGAAAAAACTGTACATATCTATCGCCTAAAGGGTAATAGAGTTTTACTTTGCCTAATGCTGTCGTATTCGTAAATTGTACTGTTCCGGGTCGCTCAATAGGAATAACTTTCATGCTTCCAAAATCCAAATCTAATGAGCGAACCATTACCGGTAAAGTGTTGATCTCAACATGATAATTACCCGGAGGATAGGGTAGTATGGTATCACAGCGTTGGGTTACCATAGGCTGTGGTACAAAATTTCTTTTTACTTGAGCAAAATATTTATCTACGGGTTCTTTTTTATTTCCGGTTTTCCATACAAATTGTAAGGCACCAGTACCCACAGTGATCATAATTTTATTTTTCATGCCCTCTTCAAGTTTTATATTTTTGAGAAAGGTACGATCGCTGCCTACTACACTTAAATGATAGGTGCCTGCCGCAACCTGCGCTGCATCGGGCTTTCCATTTGGTCCTACTGTTCTATAAAAACGATCAACTTCTTTGCCGGTAGTAGGGTCTGATAAGAGAATTTGAGGAGTAGTTTGATAAAATTTTCCATTGCCATCTGTAAAATATACTTCTACTTCTGTTTCGGCGGCAGGAAGTTTTTCTATTTGGTATTTGGCTTCTTCGATGGGTATTTTTACTTCTCTATGTGTAACTACGGGTGTGGTTTTTGGTCGAACTACTGGTACTGGTTTTTTCTCTACTTTAACGGTAGGTTTAGGTGGTAGTTTAGTAGTATCTGGCTTACTAGGAATTGTTATTGGGATTACGATTGTATCTGCTTTAGTTTGTACTATAGGCTCAAACTTAGACATTGCGAAAGGTGGTACAATTAGACTACCAGGCATGCTAAATACTTTCAAGCTTTTATTGAGTAATTGCTTTTTGGCAAATGCTAAAGACTTAAATTGTTTTTCTTTTATCCTTTCTGGAGGCAGAGGTGCTTGGTCATTTACTTTAGACCATACAAATGGACTTACTTTTAAAAGGCTAGGTGCTGGTGCATCAACTATAATTGTTTTATAGGCCTTCATTTTAGTATTCAGCTTTATAGCGTTGAACTTTTCTTTCTTTCTAATCGGCTCAGGAATTGCTTCTATCTTTTTAGGCGCTTGCGTAGGCACAGTGGGCTTTTCAATAGGTTTTGCCACCACTACAGCTACTGGTTTCACAACAGCAACACTGTCTTTTTTTACAGGAGGAGCTATGGGTTTTGGCGCTTCAACTTTAGTTAAAGGGATCCTTAAAGTATCTTTTTTAACTGTAGGCAACACCTCTATCGTTTTGCCCGTTTTAGCACGGTCAAAACCCTCTCTGTGTGCTTCAGTAATTTTTGAAGCTACTTTAGGAACATCTTTCTCTTCGGTAAGGGTAAGTAAGGTGCCTAAACAATGGTATAAATCTTTAAGAGGCGCATAATCTAATAAACTTACTATATAGGGTCTAAAAAATATTTTACGTCTTAAAAGATCATTTACAACAGCGCAAATATCACCACCACAGCTTTCTCCACCATCTGTTACGAGAATAATGCTATAAGCATACTTGTTTTCGTTTTCAAAATCTTCATCGGCGGCAACACTAAGCGAGTAGGCTATAGGCGAAACGCCTCTACCATTTAACGCAAACAAGCGGGCTTCTATTTGTGAAATATTTTCTCTTGAAAAAGGAATCTCTCTTTTAGTATCATAACAGTTATTAAACTGCGCTGGGTATTGGTGTCCAAATAATCTAAGCGCTACTTCTACTTGTGTATTCGCTTTTGTAAGACTATCTACTAATGTTACGATAAATTTTCTAGCTTCTTGAAATCTGCTTGTGCCTGTTTTCCACTCTTCAGACATACTGCTTGAACCATCTAATAAAATCAATACACGTGGTATTTTAGGTTTGGGCTCATACTGTGCCTTAACATTAATGCACAGCATACACATCAAGCCAATCAGCGCAAAGTAGTAATATTTAAAATGGTTTTTTTTCATGCTGCACAGGTGCTAAGAATTACTTTGCGCTTGTTCTTCTGATAAATAAAATAAAGTGTTCTCGTTATTAGGCGCAAAAATATTTTTTGCTGTAAGCATCAAAAAGTTAGTGTCTATGCTTTGATACAATTCTAATTCCTCATTAATTTTTTGAGCATCGCCTAAAAGCTCATAAAAGGCCAAATTATTAGCTCTTGATAGCAAACTCATATCTTCAAAGCTAATCATAGCTTCAATTTTGTTTTTTGCTTTTTGCAATTCTTGATTGCTTATTCCTTCTGATAAAAAAAGTGAAATCTGCGCCCTTACTGCCTCATGTGCTTTAGTAGCAGATGTGCCTGCTACTAATTTCCCTTCAATAACTAATAAGCCTTGATCTAAACTACCGGTATGATAACAGTTAATATTACTAAATAGTTTTTGCTCTTTGACCAACTGTAGGTATAATCTTGAGGCATAACCATTTCCTAGAATTTCGGTGATTAGGTCTGCGGCATGGTAGCCTTTATCTGCTCTGGCTGGCATTTTCCAAGCCATATAGATTGCATCATAAGGTACTTTCCGCATTACCGTTTCTACTCTTGCTGCATCTTGTGGTGGTTCTTTGGATAAGTTTCTCACATATTTTTCGCCTTGGGCTATCGGCGCAAACCATTTATCACAAAGGCTTCTGGCCTCTTCCACATTAATATTGCCTGCTATACATAATATGGCATTACATGGACGATAATGTTTAAAAAAGAAATTTTTTACATCGTCTAACTGCGCCTCTTCAATATGTTTTAATGTTTTACCAATAGTCATCCATTGGTAAGGGTGTACCTTATAAGCCAATGCTCTTAACAAGCTCCAAGCATCGCCGTAAGGCTTATTGATATAATGCTCTTTAAACTCCTCGCATACTACTTTACGCTGTACTTCTAAACTATTTTTTGAAAATGCTAAGGACAACATTCTATCGCTTTCAAGCCAAAAAGCAGTTTCTATATTTTGTTTTGGGAGCTGTACATAATAATTGGTGATATCATTGGTCGTATAAGCATTGTTCTCCCCTCCTGCCATTTGAAGGGGGGTATCATATTCGGGAATATTTACAGAGCCTCCAAACATTAAGTGCTCAAACAGATGAGCAAAACCGGTTTGCTCCGGGTTCTCATCTCTAGCACCTACATCGTATAGAGTATTGAGTACTACCATTGGGTTACTAGGGTCTGTATGTACTATTACCCTTAAACCATTATCGAGTACAAATTTTTCAAATTGAATCATGAAAGTATTTTCTAATAAACTGTTTTATCGTTGCTTTTTACTATTCTCTTTCTCTTTCCATCTTTTTTCTACTCAAAGGATTGGCAGTATAATGGGCATACTCTGATCTTTGTCTCACTAAGTCTATAGCTTGAAAAATTGCTTCAAGCATAGAGCTATGATCGGCTAGGTTTTTACCCGCTATATCAAATGCAGTACCATGGTCTGGTGAGGTTCTAACTACGGGTAAGCCTGCTGTAAAATTTACACCATCGCCCATAGCTAATGCTTTAAAAGGAATCAAGCCTTGGTCATGGTACATAGCCAGTACTGCATGGAATTTTTGATGATGCCCTCTTGCAAAAAAGCTATCTGCGCTAAAGGGTCCATATACTAAATGACCATTCTGTTGCCATTGTTCTATTACAGGACTAATAATCTGCTGTTCTTGTTTGCCAATAGTGCCTTCATCTCCTGAATGAGGGTTCAAACCCAATACGGCTATTAGTGGTTTATCAATTCCAAAATCTTTTATCAAGCTGTCTTTTAATATTCCAATCTTACTGTTAAGCAACTCAGGGG
>JBDHYE010000087.1:0-6519 GCA_039811245.1 Chitinophagaceae bacterium
AGCATAGTATTTCTGGAAAAATGACACAAACAAGAGCAAATCCTATAATGTTTGATAAAATTTCAGAATGGTTAGAAGCTGAAAAAATTAAAGTTAAACAGCCACAAGCTTTTCCTTTTTCAAATGCAAAAGAGGCATTGTCATTGGTAGAAAATAGAAAAACTCAGTCTAAAATTGTTCTTGAATTTTAGTTTTAAGTACTGATGCTTACAAAATGACAAACAAATAGGTTTAACCGATTAAAGTATTGATTTCATGTTCTAAGCGCTGGAGCCATTCTTTTTCGGTTAATTCTTCTTTGATAAACGTTTTACCGCTTACATTTTGATACAGTTCGATATATCGGTTTGAGATATTGTTTACAATTTCATCGGTCATAAGGGGTACTTGTTGCCCTTCTTTACCTTGAAAACCGTTTTCCATTAGCCATTCCCGTACAAACTCTTTCGAAAGTTGTTTTTGGGCTATGCCTTGTTTTTGGTAGTCTTCATAAGTATTGGCATAGAAATAGCGAGAAGAGTCTGGCGTGTGGATTTCATCAATTAAATAGATTTGTTGGTCTAATTTTCCAAATTCATATTTCGTATCTACTAAAATCAGTCCTCTTTCTTTGGCTAAATCTGTACCCCTTTGGAATAAGGCTAAACTGGCTTTTTCTAATTGTTCATAATCTTGAGCACTAACTAGTCCTCTACTTATGATTTCTTCTTTTGAAATATCTTCGTCGTGCCCTTCATGTGCTTTAGTGCTAGGGGTGATAATAGGGCTAGGAAAAGGGTCGTTTTCTTTTAAACCTTCGGGTAATGTTACGCCGCATAAACTTCTTAAACCACTTTTATAAGTACGCCAAGCATGCCCGGTGAGGTAGCCGCGTACTACCATTTCTACAGGGAATGCGTCACATTTTAAACCTATAGTAACATTGGCTAATGGGCTAGAGATTTTCCAATTAGGGATAATGTCTGCACAAGCATCTAGTGCCCAGCTAGCAATTTGGTTAAGTACTTGACCTTTATACGGTATGGGGCGGGGGAGTACTACATCAAAAGCAGAGATACGGTCGCTTACTACCATTACTAAATGTTTTTGGCCAATGGTATAAACATCTCTTACTTTACCTTTATAAAAGCCGGTTTGATGGGGGAGCTGAAGCATAAAAAATCGTTCCTTTTGAGCTTGTTTTTAGAATGCTGCGAAGGTAAATAAGTGTGCCCATATCATGCAATAAAATCTTTTATTCTATTCAAAAAAATGAATGATTTGGGATAAAAAAAACTCAATCCAATTTGTGTTGGATTGAGTTTTTAGTTTAGAAGAAAACGGTGTAATTAGAAATTCTTTTTCGCTACTTTATCTTCTATGGCTTTAAGGGCATTGGCTTCGCTTAATATAGCAGCCATTTTGTTGCCTTTACCATCATGACCTGAAGCCATATAACCACCTCTAGCAGTTTTAGTGATTACAGCATCTTGCATCGGTACATTTTTTTCTTTCGTTTTAAGACAATAGGCCTTAATCATTTTACTTGTGTCCATAATAAATGTTGATTTTGTTTTTGTTTATGGTTAATTTGAAAAGACAATAGTAAACAAATTAGACTGAAAAAAAAGAAATAATGTTCTTTTTTTAATTTTTTTTCAAGGATTAGTTTTTAAAGTTCAATTTTGCTATGAGATCCCAAAGCACTATTCCTGCACTTACAGTTATATTATGGGAGTGTTTTTCGCCCCATTGAGGGATTTCGATACAATAATCGCAAAGCGCCAAAGCTTCATCGTTGATGCCTTGTACTTCATTGCCTAAGATAAGTGCGTATGTTTTGGAGCGGTCAGGGTTAAAATCTTGTAAGGCAGTACTGTTATGGGTTTGTTCTACTCCGCAAACAATATATTGCTGTTCTTTGCAATAGGCAATGGCATCTTTAATAGTTTCAAAATAGCGCCAAGTTACGGTCTCGGTAGCCCCTAAAGCTGTTTTTTGAATATCTCTATGGGGTGGGCAAGGGCTATATCCACAGATATATAGGGCTTCAATACCCATGGCATCGGCAGTACGAAAAAGAGAGCCTACATTCTGCATGCTTCTTACATCATCTAAAAGGAGAATGATTTTGTTTTTCCCTTTGGCTTGAAGCTGTGCTTGGTTAGCGGCTTCTAGCTCAATCATATTTTTTTTAGTAAAGTTCAAGTAATGTCGTTTTAGTGGTTAGTGATTGTAGTATGTAGTTTACTGTTTTTATAGCCATAAGCTAAATAAATCAATAAGCCTATGATGAGCCAAATGATAAAACGTATCCAATTTACAATACCTAAAGTAGATAGTAAATAGCAACAACATAAGAGCCCTAAATAGGGTACTAAACTATATTTTTCTTTCCAAGCTTTGATACTTACAAGTATTAAAGTAAGATAAAAGATCCATATTGGGATTAAATGTTTCCATTGGCTATATCCACCTGCAAGGCTAAATTGCTCTTGCGCCACTATGCCCTTATGCCAAAAAAACAAATAGTACACCAAGCTTATAAGGAGCACAGGTATTGCCCATCTACTGTTCCAGTAAGGGATTTTAAATTTTGGGCTAGGGAGCTCTTTTTTATTTTGCAACACCATAACCCCGGCACATACAAGCACAAAGGCAAATAAAGTGCCGATACTACACATATCGGTTACAAAAGCAGCATCTAGTAAGAGTGCCGGAATACCTACTAATAAGCCTGTGATGATGGTAGCAAATTTAGGAGTATGGTATTTGGGGTGAATTTGGGCAAACTTTTTAGGCAGTAAACCGTCTCTGCTCATCACCATCCATATCCTAGGTTGCCCCATTTGAAATACCAGTAATACACTGGCAGTAGCTATTAGGGCACTAAAGGCTATAAGCCCACTGATCCATGCGATGCCTCTATCTAAAAAAGCATTTGCTAAAAATGCTTCATTTTTTAAGCTGTAATAAGGTACCATACCTGTAAGTACTAGTGCAGCAGCAATGTAGATGGTTGTGGCTATAAGCAGCGATAGGAGCATCGCTCTTGGAATATCTCTTTGAGGGTTTTTACATTCTTCGGCGGTGGTAGCTAGGGCATCAAAGCCAATATAAGCAAAGAATACAGCACTGGTGCCTTTTAAAATACCTGCTGTACCATTGGGTGCAAAAGGAATCCAGTTGCTTGGTTGTACATAAAAAGCACCTAATACTATAACCATAATCACTACAAATACTTTGAAAATGACCATGGCATTGCTGGCATTTCTGCTTTCTTTAATCCCTATATATACTAATGCAGTAATTATGGTAGTAATAAAGAAAGCTGGTAAATTAAGTATCAGGGGCAGACCCAATATGCGTGGTGCTTCGAGCCATAACTGGTGCAGGTTTACCGAGTAATCTGAAAGGGCTAAAGCATGTTTGCTGGCATGTATAAATGCATCGTGGCCATTTTTGACCTCCATAAAACTTTTACATAAATATTGGGGTAGATGGATACCAAGGTGCTCTAAAAAATTGGTAAAATTGCCACTCCATGCTATGGCTACTGTTACATTTCCCACAGCATATTCCATGATCAGATCCCAACCTATTATCCAGGCTATGAGTTCACCAAAAGTAGTATAGCTATAAGTATAAACACTACCCGATACAGGGATACGCGAAGCCATTTCGGCATAACACAATGCAGAAAAGCCACAAGCTATGGTGATCCCTATAAATAACCAGATGATTGCAGGACCGCCATCGGCACAAGCAGTACCAATAGTGCTAAATATACCTGCTCCTATGATTGCTGCCATACCAAAAAAAGTTAGGTCTCTTAGGCCTAAAACTTTTTTTAGTCCTGAATGATGCTCAGCATCAGACAGCCCTAACTCTATATCTTTTTGGATTTGTAGGAGCGATTTTTTTCTAAAGAGATTAGACCACATTGCCGAAAGATATATCTTTTTTAAAAATTACAAAGTGTATTTTAATAAAAGACCTATTTATTGTGGTACACCTTTGGCATCAACTTCAAGATTGCCGGTAAGTTTATTGATTTTATACCAAGAAAAATCGGCATTAGCGGTAAGTCCTTCACCATACATGATTTGTTGTGGTCCAAGTATGATTTTAACTTTTTTGTCGGTATAGAATTGATCCAATTTTTGATTCCAAACCAACTCATCTGTAAGCAGCTGCTCGCCTTTTTTATTGACCACATGTACTTGATCGCGTACCACTACATTGCCTTCATTCTCGTAGATTCGAGCATTTAATGCAGTAAGTGTGCTGACTATTTTAAGGCTATCATTATAAAATTCTACTTTCAAGCCTTTTTTTACATCTGTATAGAGTAGTGTGCCTTCTTCTGTTCTATAAAATTCTTTTGCTGTGATTACGGCTTTTACCTGCCCATTATCACTATAATAGATTTTTACATCTTGGGCTTTATCCATCTGGTTGGATTTAGAGAGCCCCGTAAGTTGGTTGATTTCTTCGTTGCTGTTAGAGCAGCTCAACCAAAAAGCACTAGAGCTGATCAACAGAAGTCCTAGTGCTTTAGATGAGTATTTTTTTATAAAAAAAATAAAACGATTAGTCATATTTTCTTTTGATAAACCAACTTCTATCGTTGAGGCTTACACCAATACTTAATTTATAGAAGTTTTGTTGGATATTTCCAATTTGAGTATTGCCTATTTTACCCATTTCAAAAGAGGTTAAGATACGGTCGTTGCTCCTTCTAAAGGGTAGCGATAAGCCTAGGCTTGCCCCATAATAGGTATTTTGTACGCCATTAATTTGTACAAAATCTTTACCGGTAAATAAACCTGCTCTATAGCTTACACGTTTCCAATATTTGAAAATATTAAGCGCATCGGGGGTATAATAGGCGCCAATACTGATACGGTGGCTGTTTTGAGCTACAGAATCATGATAACGGTAGTTGTTATATTGACTCCATTGGGTAGTTTGATATTGTAATCCTAGTGCCCATTGGTCGCCTTTTTTAAGCTGGACACCAAAACTATAAGCACCGGGGAGGCTTAACTTATTCTGTACATTTTTTAATGCATAAGAGGTGTCTGAACCTGCTGTATCGCTGGCATAGAAGGGGTGCGCTATCCAATATTCGCTAAGGGTTGTTTTTAAATTTTGTTTTAAAGAGGCTTGTGCTCCAAACGATAAGGTATAATCTTTTTTAAGAGTAAGTTCATATTGTAATCCGGTTTTAATGTAAATACCACCAATGCTTTTTAATTTTAAAAACTCGGAGTTGTTTACATAATATGCGGTGCTATTGCTTTTGTACCAACTGTTTTCGTTGATATTGCCAAAAATATAGCCCAAATTTGCACCGATGCTCAAGCCTTGATATTTGCCGGCTAGGCCTACAAAAAAATAATTGGTGCTACCATTACCATTATAAGAAATAGCCGTAGGACCAATCTGTGATTGTAAGGTGTCAAATAAAGAATAGCTGATTTTGGTATAAGGTCTGTAACCTATAGCCATACCGGCATATTTCCCCATAGGGATTGCCATGGTTAAATAATTAAAATTTAAGGTGCCGGTTTGATAACTGGCATTGGCAGATGCTATGGTTCTTCTCCTACCTTCTAAACCTGCTTCGTAGGTAAAATTGCGTATGCTGGCATAAGAAGCAGGGTTTTCTGTATTGATAATATACTCATCTGCAAAGGCAGCTGTAGTACTAGCCAATGATTTTAATGCGGGGTTGATCCCCAACATTTCTTCGCCTAATCCATAACGTGAATAAGGTAAATTCTCAAAAGGTCTGGTAGTGACTTGTGCATTACTCTGTAGAGTAAGCAAGCAGTATAATCCTAAACAGTAAAAAAGCTTAACGGGCTTGTGGAACATTATGTTTTAAAATTTGTAATAACCCTTTCATTAATATGTCGGGGTCTGCAAATATCTTGCTTTTCAGCTTGCTTGCAAACTGTGGTGCATCTCCACCGGTTAAGATTGCGTTAAAATCTCTAAATTGAGCCTCATACATGGCAATCATGCCGTCAATTTCGGCTAAAACACCATAATAAGCACCAGCTCTCATACCCGATTCTGTGTCAAAACCAATGAGCATTACATCGCCTTGTGCTTTTACCTCTGGTAATAAATCAGTATTTTGGTGCATGGCTTTTAAACGCATAGGGTAGCCGGGAGCGATAGCGCCACCTCTAAACGTACGGTTACTGCCAATAAAATTATAAGTAATACAAGAACCGATACATACTACTAAATTGTTTTTGTTAGGATATGCTGCATGGGCTGCACAAGCCATGGCTACGCGGTCTGCTCCAAAAGCTGCTCCACTAGAGTAAGCATTCAGTATGGGTAGCGGGGTGTTTTTAGTCAGTACCACTACATTAGAACATAATTCTTTTAATGCATTTAAAAGCTCATTATGCTGCTGTGTAACAGAGCTTAAAATAATGCCAGAGAATGTTCTTCTAGGGGCTATTTCTTTATGTAATTGTTCTAAAACCTCGTCGGGTTGTAAACTATATTTCTCAAATA
>JBDHYE010000088.1:0-6504 GCA_039811245.1 Chitinophagaceae bacterium
GCCAAGTAACCATTAGCGACCAGAGCTACCCTTTAACTGAACCTTTTTTAGTGCTTGCTACCCAAAACCCTATTGAGCAAGAAGGGACTTATGAACTACCTGAAGCACAGGTGGATCGTTTTATGTTGAAAGTAGTTATTAGCTATCCCAAAAAAGAAGAGGAGTTATTAGTTATCCGTCAAAACCTCAACCCTAGTACCAATGCTCCAATCAATGCAGTGGTCAATGCATCAGACATACTTAATGCACGGAAACTAGTACGTGAAGTGTATATGGACGAAAAGATAGAGCGTTATATCTTAGATATTGTATTTGCTACACGTTTTCCTAAAGAATATAAATTGGATAAACTTGAAGCCTATATCAGTTATGGAGCATCGCCAAGAGCCAGTATCAGCCTAGCATTAGCTGCCAAAGCCTATGCCTTTATTAAGCGTAGAGGTTATGTAATACCCGAAGATATCCGTGCGGTATGTTATGATGTTTTAAGACACCGAGTGGGAATAACTTATGAGGCAGAAGCAGAAAATATCAATAGCGAACAGATTATTACCGAAATACTCAATGCTGTAGAAGTGCCTTAACATCCACATATTATAGCATAATGGTATCCAAAAGAAAACCCAATCCTAATGGATTGGGTTTTTTACTGTTATGGTAAGTCTTGGAAATTAAGGCTTATTTTCTATCACCAATAAACTCACAGCTGTTTGAAGTAACTCCGTCGCCAGCTTTATAGTTAATGGTTAATGTTTTACCGCTTAATACACCAGAACCAGTAAAGGTTACACCTTTAGAAGTACCAGAGATAGAGAATTTGTTAGATTCTGTAATGGTAGCAGTAAGTACATAATTGTCGTTGTAAAGGTTGGTAAGCGTTAACTGCATATTGTTATCAGATACAGCTGTAAGGGTAACTGTGTAATTATCTTTACCGATAGTGCAATTTTCACTTCCTTCATAGGCACCAATAAATTTGGCATTGATTAAGGTTTTACAATCAGAACCTTCATAACCAGAGGCACAAGACTCATCTTTTTTACAAGAAGTTAGGGTTGTAGCTGCTAAGGCAGTGATAGAAAGGAAAGCACCTAGAGCTAATTTACGAAATGTAGTTGTCATAATTCTTTTGTTTTAAGTTTTACAAATTTCGGGGCAAATATACAGCGCAAATACAAATAATTATTATTTCACAAGTATTTTAACAGAAAAAAAAGTCGTTTATTTATTTATTTTTTAATGCATTTTTTTTCTCTTCTAAAGCATCTTTTGCAGCTTTAATAAAGGCTACAAATAATGGGTGTGGATTTTCTACAGTGCTTTTATATTCGGGGTGATATTGTGCTGCAATATAAAAGGGGTGCTCTTGAAGCTCCATAAGCTCTACTAAACCGGTTTGAGGGTTTTTACCGACGGCTTTCATGCCAGCAGTTTCAAAAGCGTCTAAGTATTGATTGTTAAACTCATAACGGTGACGGTGGCGTTCAGAAATCTGGGTTTTACCATAAGCAGCAGCCACTTTACTATCGGCAGCCAAAGTACAATCATAAGCCCCTAAACGCATGGTGCCACCCAGTTGTTCTAAGTTTTTTTGATCTTCCATCATTGAAATGACAGGATAAGTAGTTTGAACATTCATTTCGGTAGAATGTGCATCGGCATATCCTAATACATTACGAGCAAACTCTACACAGGCCATTTGCATACCTAAGCAGATTCCAAAAAACGGTATCTTGTTTTCTCTTGCGTATCTTATCGCATCTATTTTTCCTTCTATGCCGCGTGAACCAAAACCAGGAGCTACCAATATCGCATCGAGGTTGTGTAATTTTTCGGGCACATTTTCAGGACTTAAATATTCTGAATGGATATTGCGAATTTCTACTTTACATTCATTGACTGCGCCGGCATGAATTAAAGCTTCCAATATAGATTTATAAGCATCTTGTAACTCTACATACTTACCTATTAGGCCAATAGTTACTTTAGATTTAGGATATCTAAATTTATTTAAAAATTCTTTCCAACGCTCTAGTTGAGGCTCAGAACCCAAAGGCATACCCAGCTTATTTAAGCAGATCACATCTAGTTTTTCACGCATCATTTCGAGCGGTACACTATAAATACTATCGGCATCTAAGGCTTCTATTACAGCATCTTCAGTAACATTACAAAACTGTGCTATTTTTCGTTTCAAGTCTTTATACAAGGGCTCTTCAGTGCGGCATACCAATACATCAGGGTTAATACCGTTTTCACTAAGTAGTTTTACAGAGTGTTGAGTGGGTTTTGTTTTAAGTTCTTTTGCTGCTTTTAAATAAGGTATCAAGGTTAAGTGAACAACAATCATATTCTTATCGCCCAATTCCCATTTTAATTGGCGTACTGCTTCAATGTAGGGCAGCGATTCAATATCACCTACAGTGCCCCCTAATTCTGTAATCACAAAATCAAATTGATTGTTAGCACCCAAAAGGGTCATTCGGCGCTTGATTTCATCGGTAATATGAGGAATAACTTGTACCGTTTTACCTAAGTAAGCCCCTTCTCTCTCTTTATTGATTACATATTGATATATCCTACCCGTAGTAACATTATTGGCTTGAGATGTGTAGGTATTTAAAAAACGCTCGTAATGCCCTAAATCTAAATCGGTTTCGGCACCGTCTTCTGTAACATAACACTCTCCGTGTTCATAAGGGTTTAAGGTACCTGGGTCAACATTGATATAGGGGTCAAATTTTTGAATCGTAGCGGTATAGCCTCTCGCTTGTAACAGTTTTGCCAGCGAAGCTGCAATAATACCTTTACCTAATGAAGATGTCACACCACCGGTAACGAAAATATATTTTGTCATAATTAAAAAACAATATAGAAATAAACGACCGTGTGTAATCTTGCCCTGAAAGGCTGCCTACGTTTAAAAGGTCATGCAAAGGTAAAGAAAGATACTACAGCAATCAAAAGCCCTTTGGGTATTTTATAAAGATTTTATTTTTTATAACAATAGTCTTTGAGAAAAAAGGCGCTGTATATATACGTTGAGCAATAAACCATCACAATTTAACACTAGGAAAAAGTTCTGCTTTCTATTGGATATATTTTTTTAAACTATCCATTGGGGTATCGCCTACAAAAGTATGCAGGAGACGCATGCTTGAAGCATCATAAAAATTTATTTGTGGGAGCGATTCATATTTGAAAAGCTTATCAATGACATGGGCACTATCAATGGCTACAGTCATCGTATTGGCATAAAGGCTAAATTTAGTGGTATTATTATAATATTCTAGGTTGGGTGTTTGCATGGGTGCAGCAACCATTAAAATGCGTGTTTTCTTGAAAAGAAAAATATTTTTGATAAAATTAAAGGTCATTTCTTCGCAATGCTCACAAGTAGGGTTAAACATCATTAAGAGCAGATTGCCACCACTCTGAAAAAACTCTTTACTAATATCTTTATTATCTTTATCAATCACCTTAAACGATGGGAGTGGAGCATTCATCTGTTTATAATCAAAAGCTACTGCTTCTTTTTCATTTTTTAGTGGTCTTAAAAAAGCCGTACCGGGTATGGTTAAAGTACTTACTTGAGGGTAATCGTTTTTTTCTTGTTTCTTTTTACGTCTTTGAGCAAAAGTGGCAGTTGAAAAAACCATCAAAAGAATTAAGAGTAGTACATTGCATTTCATAAAATAAATAATCGCTTTAAAAAAATGGAGCTGATTTTTCCGTATTAATTTTACGAAAATACTCTATTCAGATTAATAAACTACTTAAATAAAATTTAAAATAATGACGAGCCATAAACCTTTAGCAGAGCGTATGCGTCCACAGCATTTAGATCAATATATAGGCCAAGAACATTTAGTGGGGCATGGCAAAGCCTTATACCAAATGCTTGAACATGGGCAGTTGTACTCTATAATTCTTTGGGGACCACCAGGGGTTGGCAAAACCACGCTAGCGCAGCTCATAGCCCAAAAAACAAAATTGCCATTTTTTACCCTTAGTGCTATTGATAGTGGTGTAAAAGAAGTAAGACTGGTGATCGAAAAGGCTAGAACCCTTGGTAAAGCCCTTTTATTTATTGACGAAATCCATCGTTTTAACAAGGCACAACAAGACAGTCTTTTAGGTGCGGTAGAAAAGGGTATTTTGATACTGATAGGAGCAACTACAGAAAATCCAAGTTTTGAAGTGATTGGTGCCTTATTAAGTAGGTGTCAAGTATTTATTTTAAAACCCTTGCAAGAAGAACAGCTCAAACAGATTGTACAACAAGCAATAGCACAAGACAGCCTACTTCAAAACTATAACATACTTGTAGAGGAGTGGGAAGCACTCATCCAATTAAGTGGTGGTGATGCGCGCAAAATATTAAATTTATTAGAAACCTTAGTAAGCAGTAGTAATAGCTCACAAGTATGCATTCGCAATGCCTTTGTAAAAGATGTTTTACAAAAGAAAATGGCGCTGTATGATAAAAATGGCGAGCAGCATTATGATATTATTTCAGCATTTATAAAATCAATTAGAGGTAGCGACCCCAATGCCGCTGTGTATTGGATGGCACGCATGTTAGTGGCTGGTGAAGATCCAAAATTTATTGCCCGCCGTATGTTAATTCTAGCATCTGAAGATATTGGCAATGCCAACCCGAATGCGTTGTTACTGGCAAATACTTGTTTTCAAGCTGTACAGAATATTGGCTACCCAGAGTGTAGAATCATCTTATCTCAAACGGCTATTTATTTAGCCTGTGCCGCAAAAAGCAATAGTGCTTATATGGCGATTGAGAAAGCTTACCAATTAGCGCAAGAAGATGGAGATTTAGCCGTGCCCTTGCACTTAAGAAATGCCGTTACACCGCTAATGAAACAAATGGGCTATGCTAAAAATTATGAGTACGCACATCAATACGAGGGCAATTTTAGTCCACAAGAATATCTACCTGATAAAAAAACCGGAACCCTTATTTATGATCCCGGTAAAAATGCTTCTGAAGATAAAATGCGTGCACATCTTAAGCAGCTATGGAAAGATAAGTATCCCTATTAAGCTATTCTAGTAATGTTATATTGCCTCGTTTAGAGTAGGTTTCTCCATTAATAAAAGTAGCTTTGAGAATATAGGCATAAGTCTCCATAGGTTGAGGTGTGCCCTTGTAAGTACCGTTCCAACCCTGCTCCATAGAGTTTGATTGAAATACCATTTCGCCCCAACGGTTATAAATGCTGAATTCAAAACTTTGTACCGCAGCTCCTTTTACGTAGAGCACATCATTCTTGCCATCGCCATTGGGAGTAAATGCTGTAGGCACATCTATGCGGGGTACCACCTCAGCACTTACCATTTTACATAGTGTATCATTACAGTTTTCTGGGCCATAGGCCACTAAACAAGTTTTAAAGGTGCCTGTTTTAGTAAAAAGGTGTGAAGGGTGCTCCATATAACTATTTGTACCATCACCAAAAATCCACAAGTAGCTTCTTGCAAACTTTGAACGATTGGTAAAATGAGTAGAGTCATTTTCGATAGGTATTTTAGGGTCAAAATCAAAATCGGCAAGTGCCCCTGGTTTTACGGTGATCTTTTGCTTAAAGGTATCAGTAGTATTACAAGCACTGGTATTAAAGGCGATTAGAGTAATCCAATAAGTACCTGTATCAAATAAATGTGTGGGTGTAAGCTCTGTAGAGGTTGTACCATCACCAAAATCCCAGAGTACTGAAGTGGCATTGGTAGAGCTATTGGAAAACAATATAGCACCTGCTTTGGTACAAATAACGTCAGGGAAACTTGATGCGGCTTTTAGGAATCTACTATCTATTGAAAACGTTTTTATGATTGTATCAGGACTATTACAAGCATCGGGGTCGCTCATGATGAGCATAACAGAATAATATCCTTTAGACGCATAATTATGTACTGGAGGATTTTTCCCTACAAATTTTGGAGAGCCATCGCCAAAATCCCAAGTAAATGTAGCAGTGCCACTATGGCCATATTTAGAGCTATTTGTGAATCGTACCTGGTAAGGGGCTGTACAACTATCTATAATTTCAAAATTAAAATCGGCATCTATCATATTATCATCTACAATAATGGTGATATATGAGGTATCATACTCAATACAAGCATCGGGGTTGTGCGCCACCATTCTCACTGTGTAAACACCTGGAGTCATAAACGTATGACTGGGCTCTTTGAGAGGGCTTGTAGGAGAGCCATCGCCAAAATCCCAAGTAAAGATTTTAGCATTGGTAGAGGCGTTTTTAAAATTAACTAAAAAAGGAGCACAACCGGTATCATTAGGGTCTGCTGTAGCTTTGGCTACTACTGCGCCCATTTCAAAAGATATTTTTAGGGCTGCAAGGTTACAATTGCTAGAAGGATTGGTAGGGCTTAAACTACCCGGTGTAGTAGGAAAAGCCGTAGCTGCTGCACCTGGACCACCACAGCCTCCACAGATCGCTTGATATACGATACCGTTTTTATCAA
>JBDHYE010000089.1:0-6504 GCA_039811245.1 Chitinophagaceae bacterium
GTTGATGCAGTGAAGGCATTATACTGTGTAAAGGCTAAGGTTTTTTAGTTATCCAGTAATTATTGTATTTTGATTGCTAAGTTTATTCAATTCATTTTGGGAATATTGTTTTTCCCTTTATTGCTTTGGGGGCAAAAACCTACTCTTGATGCAGATAGCAATATAAATATTAAATTAAATTTTGAACCTACACAATTAATAGCGCCTTTAAGCTTAGCTGTTTCGGGATTGTATTTACATTTTGATCCTAATATTAAATACGATATTGTTGCTTGGCGTAATCGAAATTATCCTAATTTTCATACTAAGGTTGATGATGTTTTGGCACTTAGTCCAATAGCGGCTTGTTATTTATTGGACGCATGTTCTATTCCCGCACGAAATGATTTTTGGAATAGGAGCGTAATGCTTGCTAAAGCAGAGATGATGATGCTTGGTACGGTATATGCTATTAAGTATATCAGTCAAGAGCCACGCCCAGATGCTAGCAATAGCGCTTCTTTCCCATCTACGCATAGTGCACAAGCTTTTTTAGCGGCTTGCCTGTTAAGTACTGAGTATCGTGAGCGTATCCCATGGATACCCTATGCAGCATACACCGTAGCGGGTTCTGTAGCCCTGTTAAGAATGGCAAATAACCGACATTATATTTCTGATGTTTTAGTAGGTGCAGCTATAGGAATTTTATCTCAAAAAGTAGCTTATTGGACACATCAATACCGTTGGATTAAAAAGCAAAAAAGTCCCTTTACTGCATTTTAGAAATTAGATATTTAACTGCTTTACTACTGAATTGTTTTTATGAAATGTTTATGTTGTAAAGTTGTGTTTATTTGAAATGATTTTAAAACGATAGCCTTATCGTATAAAAGGTATAGCATTAGTTATAGCTTTGAGTTTAGCTTACATAAGTTAAAACACTATTCAGAGATTTTTTTAGCATTTCAAATTTCAAAAATGAACCCTAATATTTATGCATTATAATGGGCCAGCGATAGTAACGGATACCCCGCAGCGTAGTGTTACGCAGCGAGGAGTAGTAGTGGATAGCGCGGTGCGAAGCAGGCCCCAAAAAAATTAAACTTACACTATCGGTAAGCATATAGACTGGCACCGGGTTTCCAGAGGCGTTGAATATTTTCTTCAACCTTAGGGTCTAAAACTAGTGGTGGTGCGTGGTGTGGCTTGGCTCGCGCATCGATGATGAGTGGTCCATTGCAACCCCAGTGTTTATAAGTGGTAAATGCATCAATGCCATAAATATCATAAGCAGGGTTGGCTCTAGTAAAAGTGTTCCACAAAAAATTGGAAAGGTTTTGGGCTAAGAATGCAGCATTGTCGCAGCAAATCCATAATGGGAAAGCCTCTTCGAGATTGCTATCTTTAAATGCAAGACTTAATGTTTCCATTTCGGCAGTGGCTTTCTCGTAGTTTTCAAAAGTGCTGAGTTCAAAAGCTAGAATACCTGGAGCTACTACTTGGAGCTGATTTGAGTTGAAATAATTTAAGAGTTTTTGAGGGATATGATTTTGTAGTTTTCTTTTAATACTACCATAAGCAGCAAGCACTACTTTGCTACCGCTAGTCAGTCCTTGTCCGGAATAATCTAAGGTATCAATAGTAGTTTGGGTATAAAAATGTAGGTCTCTTCTCCAATCAATTCTTTCAAGCACATGAGTAAAATAGTGTTCGATATTATGAGTGCTAAGTGGTTCATGGTTTGGGGCTGTAATCCATATAAATTTGGCTAAGCTTAATTGACCTGTACCTAAGATATGATTTGCAATCGTAAGCAATTCTGCAGGTTGGTCAAGCTCACTATAAGGAGTATAGCGTTCACTACCGATACAGAGCAGTAAGGGGTGTACGCCCGCGGCATCTACAGCATTTACCTCTTTGAGTCCGGGTATTTCACTCACTAATGCTTGACCACTGAGCTCGTGAATGAGTTGCCCGAAGCTGGTATCCTCTTGAGGGGGGCGCCCAACAACGGTAAAAGGCCAAACAGCATCTTTTCGAGCCCATACTTGCGCTACCTGCATTAATGGGAAGTCGTGTTTTAAACTGTAATAACCTAGATGGTCTCCAAAAGGTCCTTCGGGTTTATTTTGTTTTGGGGCTACGCTACCACATATCACAAAATCGGCATCGGTACTGATACAATAGCCTTCGAGGTAACGGTAGCGAAAACGACGTCCAGCAAGCGCTCCAGCAAAAGTCATTTCGCTCATAGACTCTGGTAGGGGCATAACAGCGGCTAAAGTATGCGCCGGAGGACCGCCAACAAAACAACTCACCTTAAGTGCTTTATTTTGAGCATTGGCTTTAGTTTGGTGTACGCCAATTCCTCTGTGTAGTTGGTAATGTAAGCCTATTTCTTTATCTTGGATATAATCATTGCCACTTAACTGTATGCGGTACATACCCAGGTTGGCATTAAGAATACCGGGTTTGTCAATATCTTCACTATAGACTTGGGGTAAGGTAACAAAAGCGCCTCCATCCATAGGCCAGTGTTGTATTTGAGGGAGGTCTGAGATCTTTATCTGTTCATAAAATATTGCTTGCTTTGAAGGGTTTTTTAAAGGGAGCGCATTGCGCCCGGCAACGATTGTGGCAAAACTTTTTAAAGGTTGTTTGATGGCTTGTAGTGGATTGCTTTTTAATGCAATCATATTTTGAACATGATCCCAGGTATTTCTAAAAATAAAACGACTGCGGTCTAAGCTTCCAAAAATATTGCTACATGCACTGTATTTAGAGCCTTTAACCTTTTCAAACCAAAGCGCAGGACCTTTTTTAGCATACATGTTCAGGTGTATGGCTGCCATTTCTAAGTAGGGATCTACTTCTTCTTTTATCCGTACTAAATGACCGTTTTTTTCTAAATCTATAAGCGCCTCTTTTAAGGAAGAATATGCCATAATTAAAATGAATCTATTAAGTTTTTTTTTTAAAAATACTGTTTGTAGCTTGAGGCATTGCAGCAATAAGCTTTTGGGTATAGGGGTTTTGAGCTTCGAAAAGGATTTGTTTTGCTGTACCATATTCTACAATTTGACCTTTAGACATGACCGCTATCGTATCGGCCATATAATACACTACTGTTAGGTCGTGTGAGATAAAGAGATAACTCAATCCAAAGCTTTGTTGTAAGTTTTTTAATAAATTTAGAATCTGTGCTTGGATACTAATATCTAATGCAGAAACACTCTCATCGCAAATTAATATTTCGGGTTGTAAGGCTAAAGCCCTTGCAATACTGATTCTTTGTCTTTGTCCGCCTGAGAATTGGTGTGGATATTTGAGTGCAGTATTTTGCGCTAAGCCTACTTGGTCTAAAAGTGTTTTGACGGTTTTAGAAGTTTCTTTAAGCGATAATTTTTTATGAATGATTAATGGTTCTGCTATGAGTTGCTCTACACTGTGCCTTGGGTTTAAGGAGCTGTATGGGTCTTGAAATACCAATTGAATTTTCTTTCTAATGTCCTGCCATTCCTTTTGGGAACTTTTAGCGTTGATGTTGTATCCATTAATTTTAAAAGAGCCACTGTTTATTGTACAGAGCCCCATTAAAGTTTTGGCAATAGTGCTTTTGCCGCAGCCGCTTTCGCCTACAAGTCCTAGAGTGCTTCCTTGTGGTAGTGTAAATGATATTTTATCTAAGGCTTTAAACGGTGGTGCATTATGAGCAGCAGGATAATATACTTCTAGATCTTGCACCTCTAGGATATTAACGCTACTTTCGTTGATACGAGCGTTTTGATAGGTTTTGCTTTTATTCGATTGCTCATGGTCAGTACCCTCTATAAAATCACTTAATACGGGTAGTGCTTTCCCTTTGCTCTCCCATTGCGGTTTGCAAGCCAATAATGCTTGAGTATAGGCTTGTTGAGGTTTTGAAAAGACCACTTTTGCCGGTCCATATTCTATGGCTTCGCCTTGATACATGACTAATAAAGTATCAGCCATTTGAGTTGCAAGACTAAGATCATGGCTAATAAAGAGCATTGAAGCGCCTATTTCTTTTTGTAAGTCGTTTATGAGCACCATTATCTCTTGTTGCAATGCTGCATCTAAAGCAGTGCTGGGTTCATCTGCAATGATTAGGGCAGGGTGCTTACAGAGCGCCATGGCTATCACTATTCTCTGCTTTTGCCCCCCCGAAAACTGGTGCGGATACTTATGAAATGCTTTTTCGGGATTAGGGATATGTACTTTACTCAACCATTCGATACTTTTTATATATGCTTCTTTTTTATTTAAGTTTAAGCTGTATTGTAAACATTCTGCCAGTTGATGTCCTATTTTTTTGATGGGGTTCAATGCAGACATCGGTTCTTGAAAGACAAAAGCGATTTGTGTTTTCAAAAAATCACAAGCGTTGGAAGGATTAAGTTTTAAAAGGTCTAAGGTTTTATCTGGATAATGCCATATAATTTGACCACTCACATGAGCTGTTTTAGGGAGCAGGGTAGATAAGGCCAGTGCGGTGAGTGTTTTGCCAGAGCCACTCTCGCCAACCAATGCTATGGTTTCTCCTCGGTGTAAATCGAAATGGATATTTTTTAATGCCTGAAAGCGATTTCCCTCTTGATCAAAGTAGATATTCAAATGGTTAACTTGAAAAAGAAGTGGAGCATTAGACATTGTAAAGTAACAATTTGAGTACAATTTTAGCTAAAATTCATGGAAACTAAATAAGTCAATTTTCTAAATATAAGTTTGTGCTATAAAATACCTTGTTGGTTCAAATCTTTTGTTTACCTTAGCAGATTGATGGGCATTTAAAAATAAAAGCCTATTTATTATATATATTCATATTTAAAACCATTTTTTTTGAACATCCATGCAAGAGACAGTCATAGTGGCGGGGGGGGAGCATCTTTGCCAAGAATACAAGATTAGCCATCGAAGAAGCCGAGCAACAAGCTAAAAAAATAATTGAAGATGCCCAAGCCATAGCCGAAACCAATAAAGAGAAAAAATTATTAGAAGCCAAAGAACAATTTTTAAAACTAAAATCAGAACACGAAAAAGAAACCTTACAACGTAACCAAAAAGTAATAGAATTAGAGGGTAGAGTAAAGCAACAGCAACAGAGTGTAAATGATAAATTGGCAAATGCCCAAAAGCAAATCCAAGAAAATGAGCATTTAAAAGAAACCTTAAATAAGCAACTGGAAGTGGTGAATGTAAAGCGTAGTGAGCTTGAGAAGCACCAAGCAGAGCATATTAAGCGTTTAGAAAAAGTGGCCAATCTTAGTGCCGAAGAGGCAAAAACAGAATTGGTAGAAATGGTAAAAGATGAAGCACGTACAAAAGCAATGTCTTATGTACAAGAAATCATGGAAGAAGCCAAAGTAAATGCCAGTAAAGAGGCTAAAAAAATTGTCATTCAAACCATACAAAGAACAGCTGCTGAACAAACCATTGAGAATGTTATCACTGTTTTTAATCTTGAGAGCGATGAAATTAAAGGTCAAATCATAGGTAGAGAAGGGCGTAACATTCGTGCCTTAGAAGCCGCTACTGGAGTAGATTTAATTATTGACGATACTCCCGAAGCCATAGTGTTAAGCTGCTTTGACCCTTTACGTAGAGAGATTGCTCGTTTGTCATTACAGCGCTTAGTACAAGATGGTCGTATTCACCCTGCTCGTATTGAAGAAGTGGTTGAAAAAACCAGAAAACAAATTGAAGAGCAGATCATGGAAATAGGCGAGCGTACCATTATTGAGTTAGGTATCCATGGACTGCATAAAGACTTAGTACGTATGGTGGGTAAAATGCGTTTCCGCTCTTCTTATGGTCAGAACCTATTAATGCACTCTAAAGAGACCGCCAACCTTTGCGCTATTATGGCTGCTGAATTAGGGCTAGGTCAAAAAGTAGTAAAATTGGCTAAACGCGCTGGATTATTACACGATATTGGTAAAGTACCTGATGAAGAAACAGAATTGAGCCATGCTTTATATGGTGCAAAATTGGCAGAAAAATGTGGCGAACACCCTGCTGTGATTAATGCCATTGGAGCGCACCATAGTGAAATGGAAATGACCTATATCATTTCACCCATAATCCAAGCTTGTGATGCTATAAGCGGCGCAAGACCTGGTGCAAGACGTGAAATGATGCAGAGCTATTTACAAAGAATTAAAGACCTTGAAACCCTTGCTACATCATATAATGGTGTAGAAAAAGCTTATGCTATCCAAGCTGGTAGAGAGTTGAGAGTGATTGTAGAGGCCGATAAAGTATCAGATGCAGAAAGCGACCGTTTGAGTTTTGAAATAGCAGATAAGATTCAAAAAGAAATGCAATTCCCAGGGCAGATAAAAGTTACCGTCATTCGTGAGTTAAGAGCTGTGAGTATTGCTAGATAATACCCAATTTAAAAAAGAGCAAATTCACGAAGGTTAGAATTTGCTCTTTTTTTTTAATTAAAATTTTAAATAGAATTTCTATAATCATGGATTTGAACATCCCACAATATTTAGAAAA
>JBDHYE010000090.1:0-6486 GCA_039811245.1 Chitinophagaceae bacterium
GAATATATGGCTGGTAGAACACCAAACCCTTGTGTGCTTTGCAACACGCATATCAAATGGGCAGCCCTACTTAAAAAAGCCAATGCTTTAAATTGTGATTTTATAGCTACTGGACATTATGTAAAAATCAGAAAAGAAAACCAACGTTATATTTTAAGCAAAGCTAAAGACCTTAACAAAGACCAAAGCTATGTACTATGGGGCTTAGAGCAAGACTGCTTAAGCAGAAGCATTTACCCTTTAGGTGATTTATTAAAACCTCAAGTGCGTGAAATAGCAGCAGAGATGGGCTACATTGAACTATCAAAGAAGTCTGAAAGTTACGAAATCTGTTTTGTACCCGACAATGATTATAGAGGTTTTTTAAAAAGACAAAATCCCGAATTAGAAACACAAGTATCGGGGGGCGATTTTGTATGGACAGACGGCACTAAAGTAGGTCAACACAAAGGCTATCCTTTCTACACTATTGGTCAGCGTAAAGGCTTAGATATTGCCTTGGGGAAACCAGTTTTTGTAACTAAAATCATACCTGAAACCAATACCGTTGTACTGGGCGATATAAACGATTTGAAACAAAGTGCTATGATGGTACACGAGCTCAACTTGATTAAATACGACCAAATCCCCAATGGTACAAAAGCAGTAACAAAAATACGCTATAAAGACCCCGGCACCGAAAGCAGCCTCTATTGGGCCGATAAGATGCTTAGTGTTCATTTTGACCACAGCGTCAACAGTATTGCACCCGGTCAAAGTGCTGTATTTTATGAGGGCGATGACGTGCTTGGAGGCGGAATTATCCATTCTGGAATATAATTTTGGCTTTTTATTATGTTTCTATAAAAAAAATATTATTTTTAACCTCGTTTTCAAAAGTCTTCTTTTATAGAAAACCATAGCTAGATATGAGATTATTAAACAACACTAAAAAAATTATACTAGGCCTTGGCGCTTTAGTATTAGCAGGAACACTTATTGTTTCTTGTAAAAAAGAAAGAGATGTACTCAATACTAAAGGTGGTGATTTATACCAACCCTACCTACCCTTAACCATTGGTAAATACATTACCTATGAAGTGGACTCTTCTATTTGGGACGATGTAAAATGTATCAAATATACGCATAGCTACCAACATCAATACTTAGTAGCCGATACGTTTAGAGATGCACAAAACAGACTCTCTTATGTTATCAACATTTATACCCGTAAAAATGCCGGAGACAATTTTGTAGTAAATGATGTTATCTACTATACCTCTGGTGCCGAAAAACTTGAACTTGTTGAAAAAAACATACGCTTTATGCGTATGATCAACCCCGTAGTAGAGGGTAAGTCTTGGGACGGCAATAGCTTAATGCCTACCGAAGATCACGATTATGATTATCTTAAAAACTGGAATTATACTTACCAAAATGTTTTAAAACCCTTTAATAATGGTGTTTTAGATTTCGACAATACCGTTACTGTTAATGAGGTGGACTCTATTTTAAACAATCCTGAAACAATGCCTACGGCTTATGCCTCATTACAACAATCTAAAACTGTATATGCTTATGGTGTTGGTATGATATACCATTCTTATGCCTACTGGACTTATGACCCCATACCCGGTGTACAAAGCTGTAGAAAAGGTATAGGAGTAACACTTAGAGCTATAGATTATAATTAATAGTTACACTTTATTTTAAGGCCGCCCGTAAATGGCGGTCTTTTTTATACTCAAAATTTTAAAGGCTTCATACTCCTTTTGAGCATTTAGCGTTAATACTATTAGCATTTCTTAACTTCAAAGACTTATTATAAACCGTCTAAAGAAAACGAATAACTGCGTTATTCTAAACCCTAAGCCTTATTTTTGAAACAAGAAATTTAAAACAGAACTAAGCAATACCCTTATTATTGACCCAATTGTTAAACACATAAAAACAACCCTATCCATGCTCTGGCGCTTACTTGTACTACTTCTTTTTTTTATCAATGCACTGCCTACATTTAGCTGGTCGCAAAAGCAATATGTGTTTAGAATAACATTTAAAGATAAAAACAATAGCCTTTTCACGTTAGACAATCCCTCAGCGTATTTAAGTACTAGAGCACTAGAGCGCAGAAACAAGCAACACTTAACGATAGATAGTAGCGATTTGCCCATCAACTCAACCTATATCGATTCGGTATTAAGTTTTTGTAATGGCATCTACCATTGTAAAAGCAAGTGGGCTAATCAGTTTTTAATGCTCCTAAATGACAGTAGTAAAATACCCTTGTTAAGCAGTATTTCATTTATAAAAAGCACAAAATGTGTTGCTCAATTTTTAAGTCCTTTACACAGCAAAACTACAGCTAGTGCAGACAGTAATATCGTTAAAAACAAAGCTCTTAATGCCCAATTCCGCATCAGTGGTACAAAAGGATATTATGGCGATGCTTATGACCAAATCAAATTAGCTCAAGGCGATTACCTTCATGACAAAGGCTATAGTGGTAAAAATATGTTGATAGCTGTGCTCGATGCAGGTTTTAACAAAGTTGATATTTTGCCCGGTTTTGAAAATTTTAGAACTAAAAATTTACTTAAAGACCAATTCAATTTTAATCTTAATAACAGTGCTATTTATGGCTATGCCGACCATGGCACTCAAGTACTGAGCACCATGGCGGGCGTACTGAATACGACCTATGTGGGCACAGCACCTGAAGCTAATTATGCGCTCTATATCACTGAGAATAATGATGGAGAACAACCCATTGAAATGGACCAACTGCTTGCAGCTATAGAGCGTGCAGACAGCATTGGTGCCGATGTAATCAGCATTTCATTAGGTTATAACACTTTTGATATTGCAGGTAAAGACCACAGCCTGAGCCTCAGCGACATTGATGGTAAAAGTACTTTGGCTGCTTTTGCAGCAAATACAGCTACACAAAAAGGAATGTTGGTAGTAGCCTCTGCGGGCAATGAAGGTTTAAGTTCTTGGAAAAAAATACTTACACCCGGTGATGCCGACAGTGCCCTAACTTGTGGCTCAGTAGATATCAATAAAAATATTGCCGCCAGCAGTGGTATAGGCCCCAATGCTGCCAATATTACCAAACCCGACCTCTGTATGCTCGGTGCCCCTGGCATGGTATTGAACAATGCAGGAACAACCTCTAGCGCCAATGGCACTTCTATAGCAACACCAGAACTAGCTGGCTTATCCACCTGTTTGTGGCAAGCGTTTCCACAAGCCAAACCTTATATACTTAAAGATGCTTTACGGCAGAGTGCTCATAATGCAGCAAGCCCCAATAACAGTATCGGGTGGGGAGTACCCAATTTTCAAAAAGCATTTCAAATTTTAGCAGAACAATTTGATACCGTTAATAGTAATACAGCACTTGTGCTTTACCCTAACCCATTTGAGCACTCCTTAAAACTAAATCTACCCTTAGCGCTACGTCAAAAAAATCTAACTTGGCAACTCATAGATATACAAGGAAGAGTGCTGGATAGTGGCACGATTTACAGCATGTTGGCTTATACCGAAATCTTCTTTAAAGCCCCATTAGAATCAGGGCTCTATCAACTTAAAATAATAGGCGACGATTTTAAAAACACATACAAAGTGCTAAAATTAAATCCCTAAAGTTGTGTTGATTTTTTAGCCATAAAAATCTGTAACAATAGGGCTAAACCTATTACCAATCCACAACCCCAAACATTCAACCATAGAAAAGCAACATCTTTATACAGCCATATCCCGATAATAGCAGCTTCACTAAGTAGTGCCGCTATAAACACAGCTCGTGCCCCAACAAAAGGGAGTAAAAATGCAACAAGAAAAATACCTAAGATAGTACCATAAAATAGCGAACCTAAAATATTTACGGCTTCAATAAGATTCCCTAGTTTGCTAGCATAAAGCGCCACCAACACACAAAAAGCACCCCACAAAACAGTAGCTATTTTAGAGGCGGTTAAAAAATGTTGTTCTGAAGCATTTGTCTTAAAAAATCTTTTATAAAAATCTATGATGCTTGTAGATGCTAATGCATTTAAGCCACTAGCAGTAGAGCCCATAGCTGCTAAAAAGATAATAGCAATCAGTAAACCCACAAGCCCTTTGGGTAAGTAGTTCAACACAAAACTAAGAAACACATAATTACTATCATTAGCCTCCGCATGAGGTGATGATTTTTTAATTAAGGGTAAGAGCTGCGCCCTTAACTGCTCTTCACGATCACGAAACTGATGAAGCCTTTGAGTAATGGTATCCTGAGCTGCCTGATCCGTCTGTTTCTGTGCAAGTAGAAGTTGATGGATAAAGGGTGTTTTTTGCTGTTGTAAAAGATCAAATTCTTTTTGGAGCTGCTTAACTTGTTTACCCTCTGTACCATTGGCGGCTTTTTCTAGTGCTACTTGGTTAAAATAGATAGGAGCTTGATGAAACTGGTAAAAAGTAAACACCAAAACACCAATCAATAATATAAAGAACTGCATTGGAATTTTGATCAAACCATTAAATACCAAACCTAAACGACTCTGTTTTGTGGAACTACCAGTAAGGTAACGCCCTACCTGCGACTGGTCTGTGCCAAAATAAGATAACTGTAAAAAAAAGCCTCCAATAATACCCGACCAGATATTGTATTTATTGCTCCAATCCATTTGTGTGTCCACAATATGCATTTTATCCATCTTGCCTGCAATATGCAAAGCCTCTGTAAAACCTACTCCTTGAGGCATTAAATGAACTACTAAAACACCTGCAAACATTAAGCCTAAGAAGATAATGCTCATTTGCAGCATTTGAGTATAAGATACCGCTTTGGTGCCACCATAAACGGTATAGCTAATCACCAATAAACCCATTAATAAGGTTGTAAAACCAATAGGCAAACCTAAAATAGTAGATAAAATTATAGAGGGTGCATATATGGTTATACCCGTAGAAAGCCCCCTTTGAATTAAAAATAAAAAAGCTGTAAGGGCTCTAGTTTTTATATCAAACCTTTTTTCTAAATACTCATAAGCCGTATAAACTTGCAACTTATGAAATACCGGAATAAACCATACACAGATTACCAACATAGCCAAAGGCAAACCAAAATAAAACTGCACAAAACCCATACCCTCTCTATAAGCCTGACCTGGCGCCGATAAAAAAGTAATAGCACTGGCTTGTGTAGCCATAACAGAAAGCCCTACTTGATACCATGGCATTTGACGGTCTGCCAATAAATACGTCTGAATGTTTTTTGCACCACGGCTTTTCCAAATGCCATAAAGCACAATCAACAATAGCGTTAATGCCAGTACACACCAATCTAGTACACTCATGAAAACTTATTACTTAAATAATAAAAAATAAACATGCTCAGCACCCAAAATAAAAGCATCAAACAATAAACTACTGCCCAACTTTTAAAAAAATTCTTTTTCATAATTCTTCTTTTATTGATGCGTAGGCAATGCCAATAGATTTACCAAAAGCCTATAAGCACCAGGTACAGCCGCAGGCAACTGCCTAAATAAAGACAAACCTGTATAAACAAAATTGCCTTTACCATAAGCACAAAGGATCAAACTGCCTTCTTGTGGTGCTTGTCCAGCATCTTGCATTGAAAATACTTTGGTATAATGTGGATCAATATCCTGAGCAAAATAAATACCACGTTCTTGAATCCAAGAGTCAAAATCTAAATCAGTGATTTTATTAGGGTAATGTATCAAAGGATGATCTGGGTCTAAAATTTTAACCGTTGCGTTCTCATCGGTTACACGCTCTCTACCGATCACAAAAGGATAAGGTCCGATGTTAAGCGGCAATGTACTTAAACGGTTATTGGTATTATACTGCACTATCAGGTTGCCCCCTTGATGCACATACTGCATTAAGGTGTCATAATATTGTGCTAACTCAGAGTGCATATTATAGGCTCTTATACCCATCACCAAGGCCTTATAGGGGGCAAGTGTTTGAGCACTTAAAGATTCAATTTTCAATACATCAACTTTATAAGACAACTGCTCAAGGCACTCTGGCAGCGCATCTCCAGCACCAGCTATATAGGCTATGGCATCTTGTGTTGTTTTAATATTTAAAGGCACTACCTGTATGTTTGCCTCCTCCAATTTAAATTGAGGGGCTATATGGTCATACGCTACACGGATCATGTTGTGTTGATACACTTGCTTATCATAGTTTACTTGCAACTGTATAGCTCCAGCCTTAGCACCTTCTAATGCAGCGATATCAATTACTACATGTTGCTCGGCTCCTTTCTTCAAGTTATTCAGTTGAAATTGATGTTGACTTATCTGAATGTTCTTAGGTGCTTTAATTTCTAACACTGCATGCTGAATATCTTTTTGAGCTTTTACAGTGATACTCACACTTTGTTTCTTATTCCCATTAAGCAACAAGCGCTCTTTTGATGAAGAGATGAGCACTGGCGGAATACATTCTACAGCCCTATACAGCTCCCCTTTAACTGGGTCT
>JBDHYE010000091.1:0-6359 GCA_039811245.1 Chitinophagaceae bacterium
AGTATGATGCTGCGCTACCCTGATGTATTTAAAGTAGCAGTAGCAGGTGGTCCGGTGATGAATTGGAGTATGTATGAGGTAATGTACACTGAAAGGTATATGGGCACTCCTCAGAACAATGCTAAGGGTTATGAAACCGCTAACTTACTTACAAAAACTAAAAATCTTAAAGGTAAATTGCTCCTTATACACGGCACCGATGATGATGTAGTAGTATGGCAACATTCTATAGATTTTGTAAAAAAGTGTGTTGATAATAAAGTTCAGTTAGATTATTTTATGTATCCTGGGCACCCACACAATGTAAGAGGTAAGGATAGAGTACATTTAATGCAAAAGATTACCGATTATTTTGATCTCTATTTGAAACCCTAAAACTTATTAATTACTCAATAGTTCATACAATTATTTAGTTAAAAAATCCCCAAGTACAATAGTAGTACTTGGGGGATATTGACCTATACTGAAAGTACCACAATCCTTTATTAGCAATGTTTCCAACGTTTTAGGGAAAAATTGCACAAGTAAACAGAAATTAAGACAAGTAAAGAATAAGTATTTTATTTATAAAATGAGTAGTATCTTCTTAGAACTGATATAAGTACTCAAAATAAATGCTGATTTATTAATTCTTGCGTACCTTAAATACTTGTCTATGGCCGGAATTTACAATTTCCAATACATACCATCTGGGTAATTATGCAGCAATAAAATGAGGGTAATTTTTATAAGGTTTTTCATTTTTATTATTTTAAAATATTAAAAATAGATGCTTGCACTTATTAAGGTGCCCGTATTAAAGTTTACATTACCAGGATTCCCAAATTGATTAGATTTTTCTCCTGATTTGGTAAAGTTCGCTTGGGCTTCTACTCTAAAACTAAATTGAGGGGCAATAAAGTATTCTGCACCTATCGAAGCTCCTGCAAGAATGTCAATTTGGGTATCAGACTTGGGTATCGCACTACTTGAAGGAATAGAAATTAAAGAACCAACAGTAACGCCAGCATAAGGAGCTAGAATCTTTTGATTAAAATAAAAACGTTGTGCGACACCCAATCCAAACTGCGAGCCTATAGATTGTGCAGATTTGATGAATACATTAGGCTCAACCACATATTTTTTGCCGGCCCAAATAGGTACGGCTATACCATACTGGTTACCCTGCAAAGTTGCACTCAGGCCTACTTTTCTTGTGGCTTCTTGTGCCTGACTATTGATAGCCAATGTAGTGAAAACAGATAAGATATAAACTGCCTTTTTAAAATTCATTTTGTTTGACTTTTAATTATTAATAACAATGTTTTCGTACAGAGTATGGCCTGAAACAGATACATACATGCGATAATAACCTTTGGGAAATCGTGTACCCATAATACTTAGTTGATTTTCGGTAATCGTAGTATCAAACACATTCCCGTTTGCATTCATATTTAATGTTCCGAAGTTAAAATTATCGGAGAATGTTCCATTTGTCTGAGCCCTTTTGATCCAAATTTGTCTATCTGTTCCATCTTTAGGTGCATCAATATGTAAAGCAATAAAATTAATAGCGGGTATGGGGTAAACTATCATTCTATACAAAACGCCACCGCTATTCATTTCTGTTTTTACATTCGGATTGCCTACTTTCCCTAAGGACGAAGCATTTATATCCATTAACTTATACCCCGTAATTACTGGAGCTTCAAACATAGCATCAGGCGCACTTGTTTCCATTTTACTACAAGAAGCTACTACAGCACATAAAAATATTAAAATTAACTTTCGCATTTCACTATCTATTTAGAAAATTGAGTATTATAATCCTTGCGAGCTTTTCTGCTTTTTAAGACTTCATTTGTCGAAATTTTCAGCTTTAGCATTTTGTTGCTTTTTATTTGCACCAAATCCATTTTTCTTCTTTCAGCCAAGAGTTGGGTAGTGGCAACGTATCGCAAGCTATAAACTTTGCCGGTAAATAGTTGTGTTTACTCAAATCAAAAGAGTTGTGCTGTTTTAAAAATAAATTGTCGGAACCAATAAAAACAAGCGTATTCCTATCTACTATTTTGTACCGTTCTTCCCAAGAACGCCATACAGGCTTACGACGGTCTATCCATTGGGCTTTGATGGTATCTCCATCAATGCTATAAACCCCCCACTCTCCAATATATTTTAGACCAGCTGGATCATTGTTATTAAGCGCATACCAATAGTCTGTAAAATCCAAATACCCGGGGGCTACTGTAGGATTCGAAAGAAATGTTCCATCTTCGTAAAATATAAAATACATGTGGGAGGAGTCTTCAACAGACCTATGCTTACCATAACCATAGGTCCAATGCCCAAGTTCAACCAAATCGAAATAACCATCAATATTCAGCTTAGAACGGATATTGGTGGCTTTGCCAGTATAGCAGTTGGTAAATTTTTTGAGAACTTTGGCCGAAGGCCGCCGACCAAAGCACAATACATTAAACAAGAAAAATAAAGCTATTAATAAGATTTTTTTCATACTATTTCCTCTTTATTAAAATCCATACAAAGAATGAGGGTTATAAAATCCACCATACATATAAATTCCCCGATTAAAATAATCGTAATCTAAATAATAGTTCTGATTGCCCGGCGTAAAAGGAGACTGGTGTATGCCATTTTGTTGAAAATCTTGTATCCAAGGCTCACTTAACCCAAAACGGGAAATTTTATTATTATAGCGATACCCCAAATACAATGGAGCAGCAAAAACTTGTCCACTCTTCCAAGTTGTGTATTTTTTTGCCCTATATCCTCGCTTATTAGAACCCCAGATAGGGCTTTGTCTATCAGTGGGATAGTCATACTTTCCACTTCCCTCACGCGCTGGATCATTTGTAAAAATCCAAGAGCCGATTGTAAAATCGCCAATACCTATCTCTATAGCATTTGTACGCCACCTGTCATATCCAGTATGGTGCCCTTTCATTAAAAAATCATTTTCTAAACGCAAACTAAAATCTCCTACTCCAAAGCTGACTCCTCCATTCCATTGATTTTTACCTTCTCCTCCTAAGTATGTTTGGTAATACCCCGCAGAAAATTTACCGTCATTAAAAGCGAGACCACCTCCTGCACTTTAGGTATTAAAGTTTGTTCCAAAACTCGCCGAAGCTGTAAAATTGCCAATCTGTGCAGAACTGCCTACATAACCATAAGGACCTGTTAAATACCGTTACAGAAACTAACTTTGGAACAATCTTGTTGTTGTCCCAAATAAAGTTTGTCCAATTTTTAATTTGTGTATATACATTTTACCACCGCAAAATTTGTGGTAAAAAAACAACTTTTCCACCACAAAACCATCTACTAGATTATTAAAAAAAATGTACCTCTTACTACAAAGTATTGTTTCATTAAAATAGGCTAACCGTTTATTGTGGTTAGCCTATTTCTTGATAAAATCTATCAAGGCCTTATAAAAAAGGATATGTATTTATTGGATTCCTAATTTTGCTTTAACAAGTGGCAGCATATTATCGGCATCTCTACTTACGAGTACAGAACCTGTAGAGAGGTCAAATACATAATCAAAGCCTTTTTCTTTAGCTACATCTTTGATTGCTTTTTCAGCTTTGTCAAGTATTGGCTTAAACAAATCTTGTTTTTTTGCCATTACTTTTTCTTCAGCACTTTTTTGTGTTGACTCGATTCGGGCGCCAAGGTCCGTAATTTCTTTTTGTTTTACTTCTTTTACTGCATCAGTCATTGTTTTTTCTTGTGCTTGATACTCTGTCATTTTCTTTTGATATTCTTTTGACATTGTTTCCATTTGGTCTTCAAATGTCTTAGCATAAGTTTTTAAATCAGCATCTGCTTTTTTAATTTCTGGCATCATTGATAAAAGCTCTTGAGAGTTAATAGTGCCAATTTTAAGATTTTGAGCATTTACTTGGTAGCTAAGGCCAACAGCACAAACAGCTAAAAGGAGGATTTTTTTCATTGATTGTTTAATTTATATATATGGGTGATTTTTTATAAAATAAGTTGCAAAGGTACGGATAATATTTATTGATTAAGTGGCTGTAAATTTATTTTAATACTCCTAATGCTTTTAATACATCATCGCTACGGTCTAATTTAGGGTCGGCATAAAACATTGTTACACCACCAGCTTTATCAAGCACTAGGTCATAGCCTCTAGATACCGCCATTTTTTGAACTGCATTATATACTTTGTCTTGTACAGGTTTTACTAATTCTTGACGTTTTTTAAATAAATCGCCTTCATAGCCAAAATATTTTTTCTGTAAATCTTTAGCTGCTTTTTCTTTACTCATTATTTCATCTTCTCTTTGTCTGCGCATATCTTCATTAAGCATTGCTCTTTCTGCCTGATAGCTCTTATACATACGTTCTACGTCTTGCATTTTGTTATCTACCTCAGTTTGCCAATTTTTTGAGAACATGTCTAATTGGTTCTGTGCATTTTTGTAATCAGGTACTTTTTCTAAAATATACTTAGAGTCAATGATGCAATATTTTTGAGCTTGTGCTACTATTGTACTACACAATAAGATCAAAATGGGGAACAATAACTTTTTCATTTTTAAAAATTGTTTTAAGAGTCAAATATACTTGAAGATGGACTAATTTGTACTTTCTAAAGTTTAACCATTATTTTTTTTTAACAATAGCTATTTAAGCAGCATCAATCTGGTTCAAAGCCTAGCATAAAGGTGATTTTAGACATGTCTTTAAGACTGGTTTTGTTTGAACCAAAGGGGTTATAATTGTATCGGTCTAAACCAATACCATAATCTATTCCTAAAAGGCCAAACATAGGTAGATACATACGAATACCTACACCAAAATCACGGTTAAGGCGTGTAGGGTTAAAACTGCTAAAATTAGGCCAAGCATTTGCCGCATCGGCAAATAAGATACCAAAAATAGTACTTGTGGGGCTTAATGAGAAGGGGTAGCGCAGCTCTGCCACATACTTATTAAATATGGTCATGTTATTACCATAAATATTATAACCTCTCTGTGAAATAACATCTCTTCCAATAAAGAAGTTTTGACCACTTAAACCATCACCCCCTAATTGGAATCTTTCATATGGTGATAGACCAATATCAGGATTGTAATATCCTAAGAACCCTAATTTAGCAGAGAACTTAAATACAAGGTTTCCTACAATCTGTTTATACCAATCGCCTTTAAAACGATATTTATGATATTCTATCCATTTATATTTTACCCCTTGGCTGGCGCTGGCATAGTCTATACCACTAAAACTACTGTAGGGTGGTGTAAAGGCAAAAGTTAAACTAATGTCTGAACCATTTTTGGGGTATTGAGGTTGGTCTAGTGTATAGCGCTGTATGCTTAATTTGGCTTGCAAGTTATTACTAAATCCATCAGTGAAATCTGATATCAATCCGGTGTACTGCTTAAGCTGATAGTTTTGATAATTGATACCATAGCTTAAAATAAAATTGTCATCAGGCCATTTTACTCTCTTACTTAAATTAACTCCACCACCTAAAACTTTGATAAATGATTTTGAACCATCTGTTAGGTTAGAAGAAAATTTTGAGTAAATAAAATTTGTAGTCAGCGCATTCGGTTTTTTACCTCCTAACCATGGTTCTGTAAAGGATACGTTTAATGAATTGAAGAATATACCATTAGAAGAATAGTTTACCGCAAAACGTTGACCATCGCCTACAGGCAAGGGGTCCCAAAGTTTAGGTTTTAGAATATTTCTTAATGAGAAATTGTTAAACGTAATCCCTATTTGACCATAGAATTTTACGCCACCGCCAAAACCCATTGACATTTGTAATTGGTCACTAGATTTTTCTTCAACAGAGTAATTAATATCTACAGTACCATCGGGGTTAGGTTTGGGTTGAGGGATTGTTTTTTCTGGATTGAAAAAACCAAGTCCTGCAATCTGTCTAGTACTCCTAATAATATCGGCACGGCTAAATTTATTACCAGGAATGGTATAAATTTCTCTTCTTATCACTCTTTCATTTGTGCGTTCATTGCCTTCAATGGTTACATTGTTAATTATAGCTTGATTGCCTTCAGTAATACGTATTTCATAGTTTATGGTATCATTGTTTACCGATTTTTCAAAAGGTTCGATTCTGAAATATAAATAACCATCGTCCATATATAAGCTACTAATGTCTTGACCATTGGGGTCCGGTATAATACCAAGGCGTTTACTTAATAACTCCTGATCATAAATTTCACCTTTTTTAATGGCTAGTAGTTTATCTAGTGTTGCATTATCATATTTTGTGTTTCCTTCCATTCAAAATCTCCAAAATAATATTTATGACCTTCATCAATTTTGATGTCAATATTAATATTACCATTTTTCA
>JBDHYE010000092.1:0-6313 GCA_039811245.1 Chitinophagaceae bacterium
CAACCAGTACATAAAAGTCCATCGCTCCTATTTTGTCAATATATTACATGTCTCTTCCTTTCATAATAAAGGGGAAGCTGGGGTAGTATACTTTAAGAGTGGTAAGTGTGCCGAAGTATCGCGTAATCATCGAAAAGCTTTTATAGAAAAAATAGAAGTGCCAGGTAATTAAAATCTGTTTTCCTATTGCATACTTATCTTTTCTGAATCGTACAGTTGTGAAGCTGCATCTATGAGGCATTCTGAGAAAAATTTCATTGGGTTATGATTTAAAAAAAGGTTTTGTATTTTTGGTGGAGCTTGTGAGCTGCTTTTTTTACAGACTAACATTGAGTCTAATAATTTAAAAAGGTGTATATTAATAATTATGCAACAAAAATAAAAAGTGCAGAGTCAGCACTATAACCACAGACAAATTAAAAATGATTAAAACACTAACACATTCTTTTTTGGTCTTAGTACTAATTTTATTGCTGAACCCTTATAGGACAAATGCACAGGTACAACTGGTTAAAGACATATACTCAGGTTCAAACAGTGCTCGGAATTATAACTCCACCCCTATTGTAAACATCAATGGAACGGTATTCTTTGTTGCTAATGAAGGTACAAGTGGAATGGAGCTTTGGAAAAGTGACGGCACTGCTGCCGGAACTCAATTAGTTAAAGACATTAATCCTGGTGCATCGGGCTCAAATCCTTTCCAAATGACGAATGTTAATGGAATATTATATTTTAGGGCTGATGATGGAGTAAATGGAACGGAACTTTGGAAAAGTGATGGTACCTCTTCAGGCACAATGATGGTAAAGGATATTAATGTAGGTGCTTCTGGTTCAGCGCCTAGTAATTTTGCAGTATTAAATGATGAGCTATATTTTTCTGCAATTGATGGATCTAGTGATGCGGAGCTTTGGAAAAGTGATGGTACTAGTTCAGGTACTACAAAGGTTAAGGCAATTAAAATATATTCTATCAAGTCTATTAGTGGTTTACTATACTTAAAATCAGATGCAGGCGGCTTTGGTACAGAACCTTGGATAAGTGATGGTACAACTGCAGGAACCATACTATTAAAGGATATTAATACGGGCTCAAGTGGATCACAGCCATTTGGCTTTATTTTATACAAAGGAAATGTATATTTCTGTGCAAATGATGGAACGAACGGATATGAATTATGGAAAACAGATGGTACAATATCGGGAACAGTTTTATTGAAAGATATTAATTCAGGAAGTACAAACTCTAATGCAACACCTAAAATAGTCTTTAACAATCTTCTTATTTTTACAGCAGACGATGGTACTAACGGTACTGAATTATGGAAAACAGATGGAACAAGTTCTGGAACGGTTTTATTGAAAGATATTAATCCGTCAGGTGCATCTACACCAGGTGATTTTTTTACAATAATAAATTCAGGTACAACCCTAATGTTTAGTGCAAATGATGGAACGAATGGTGCAGAATTATGGAAAACAGATGGTAGCACTGCTGGAACGGTATTGATAAAAGATATTAACAGTGGAGCTAATAACGGTATAAGCTACCCTCCAACTTTCGAAAATGTAAATGACACGCTTTACTTCGTTGCCGATAATGGAACTATTGATAAAGAGCTTTGGAAAAGTGATGGAACAACAATAGGTACAGTGCTTGTAAAGGACATTTACCCTGGTTCAACAGGGTCAAAACCAGATGCATTGGTAAATGCAAACGGAACATTATTTTTCGCAGCAGATGATGGAGTTAATGGTCGTGAATTATGGAAGGCTGGAGGTCTTGGATCGGGGGTATTGCATCTTACTGACAATTCGGATATTGTTATTTTCCCGAACCCATTTTCAACTTATATGGTTTTGAGTTCTGAAAAATCTCTTCAAGATGTAACAATGACTATTGTTAATATTTTTGGGCATACAATTGCACATGTTAAAAACATAAATGGGAAAGCATTTGTTTTCAATCGCAACAATCTCAAAAGCGGAACCTATCTTGTTCAATTGACACAAAACAATAAACTAATTGACACACAAAAAATAATTATTACCGACTAGATCAAATAACTTTAGATCAGGGTTAATAGAAACTTAGAAATACTAAGTGAAATGCTAGTGTAAATTTATTTGCAAAAAATGAACTTAAGCTTTTCTTAGCTAATGAAGCCTAAAATTCGTTATTGCATAAAGTTAGTAATCGGCTAGACTGTGAAAAAAGTCATTTTCTGAAAAATTACTACTTGTAGCATCTTCATATTCGCATTCTTCTGGCAATAGAGCCTGCCTGGTTTTATGCTGCAATTTTCTGTTGTAAAAAATTGAGGGGCTTAATAAGGCTTAAATGAACTCGATTTTTATCAAAACAAGTATCTTCGGGATATTTGAGTGCCCAGCTTTTTGTCAAGATTTCATAAGAGCATGATTTATGAAAAAGATTTGTATTTTTTGGTGGAGTTAGTGAATATTTTTTTTTACTAGCGTTTGTTATGTATGTTATTGTATTACCAACTGTCCGAGTACTGATTTGCTTGAAATCGATAAAATAGATGAGTTGTATAAAAAATTAATTTCTTATAATTACATAAAATGAAAAAATAAACAGATTGAATTCTATCTATTTATACTAAATTTGCATAAATAAGTAATTTTATGAGTAGTATAAGTCTTATTCCAACAGAAAAAATAATAGAGCGCTTACGGTATGAAAATCCTTGGTGGGTTAACAAACAAATACCTGAAGTGTATAGCACAATGGCTAAACGACTCTATTTTAGCTTGTTTTATCCCTTTGTAATTGAAAAAAAAGTAAAAAGAGCTTTGGTTCTTATGGGACCAAGACGTGTTGGGAAAACTGTATTATTATTTCACAGCATTCAACAGTTATTGACAGAAAATGTCAATCCGCAAAAAATATTTTTCATAGGCATAGACAATCCTATTTATGTACACTTAAGTTTAGAAGACATTTTAAATTTATGTAAGCAATCACTCAATCAAACCAATCTAAAAGGTTGCTATGTTTTTTTTGACGAAATCCAATATCTGAAAGATTGGGAACGCCATCTTAAGGTGATGGTTGATTCATTTCCAGAAACAAAATTTATTGTCTCAGGTTCAGCCGCAGCTGCATTAAAATGGCATAGCACAGAAAGCGGAGCAGGCCGATTTACCGATTTTATGTTACCTCCACTTACATTTCAGGAATACATTCATCTTAAGGAAATGAACCACTTAATGTATAGTGGAGAAATTAACTATGGAGAGAGTCAAATACCCTATTGTCTTTCGCACAACATAAAGGCTTTAAATAAAGAGTTTGTACATTACTTAAACTTTGGTGGATACCCTGAAGTTGTTTTAAGTGATAAAATTCAAAGTGATATGGGGCGTTACGTAAAAAACGATATTGTAGATAAAGTATTATTGAGAGATTTGCCAAGCTTATACGGGATAAAAGACGTACAAGAGCTAAACCGTTTTTTTTCATACATAGCCTACAATACGGGAAATGAATTTTCTTATGAAACAATGAGTAATGAAAGTGGTATCCAAAAAGACACTTTGAAAAAATACTTAGAATATTTAGAAGCTGCATTCTTAATCAAAGTATTAAACAAAGTGGATCTAACAGCAAAACGACTAAAACGTATAACCAGCTTTAAGGTGTATTTGACCAATCCATCTTTGCGAACAGCCTTATTTTCACCCATTGGTGAAACGGACAGTGAAATGGGAAATATGGTGGAAACAGCAGTGTTATCGCAATGGATGCACAGAGAAAAATTAGATTTGACCTATGCCCGGTGGAAAGAAGGAAGAAGGGAAGGAGAGGTGGACTTAGTATTAGTTGATGATAAAAAATATAAGCCTCAATGGGCTGTTGAGATAAAATGGAGTAATCGATATTTTGAAAAACCAAATGAATTAAAAAGTTTAATACATTTTTGCAAAAGCAACAATTTTAAAAAGGCGTTAGTAACATCAATAGACCAACTGGGAATAAAGCAAATCGAAGGTTTGTTGTTTTCATTTTTACCGGCTTCAATATATAGCTATAATATTGGCGACATAACATTGAAAATGAAGAATCAAAATTAGAGTATGTAAACAACGAACACATTACTTGAACTGTGCAAAAAACCAAACCAATCAGGCAATATTTTTTTAGATAATTGTCTTGGTTAAGCATATTGTTTTTTGCACAGCCTAAGACTTGTTATGAGTATTTGTTACATAAGGCTATGATTGTTGTTGCTTGTTTTTCTGTTTGGTAAAGGATTTAATCTCCAACTGATCTATTAAAGTATCAATACATCACAATCACCATCTACCATTATAAAACCTTCTAGTGTTGGTATTGTATTGTGAAAACGCTTTAGCTAGTAGGGGAGGTGCTTTTTTGGGTAAGACTTCATTAGGTTATGATTTTCAAAAAGGTTTTGTATTTTTGGTGGAGTTTGTGAATTTTTTTTTCACAGAATGACGTTAGTGGCAACCAAAACATGACAACGTAACAGAGACATAAAATGAAGACTTTTATCTCCGACTTAATACCGAAACTTCAAAGGTTTTCTCAAAAATTGGACAACCTGACTCTATTGACAAATCAACATTGGGTTGTTATTGACGAAATTGGCAACAATAAGAATGTTTACATTTTTCGGACAAATAATGATTTATTGATTTCTCAAAATGGAAAAGTTGAAAAAGCAAAATGGGAATACCTTGGCAACAATTCTTTACTCATTGACAAAAAAGATGAAAGTTATCTTTTTAAACACGGATTTTTTGACGAGAATATTTTAGCATTAAAGGTTGACAGCAAAGATGAATATGCATTCCTTATCAATGAAAATAAATATGATGGAGAACTCAATTCGTTGGGAAAAGTATTAGACTTTTTAACCAGAAAATATATTGAACCACAACTTAGAAAAAATATAATTGATACTACAGGTATTGACTTGAAAGAAACAAGGACATTGAAAGAACCTGAAGTAAAAGAAGACGATGGGGCTTTCAAAAGAATGGTTTTGTTTAACATTTTAATTTTACTCGGATTGATAATTTTAATATTGACAAGAGGAGGAAAGAAACACATTTATATAAACCATTCAAACAACCAAACCAATCAGGCAATATTATTTTAATAACTATCCTGGTCTAGCGCATTGTTCTTATTACAGCTTTAAGCTTGCTCAAGGCATTCGTTATTCATAAAATCCTTCATCATCACCCAAGCAATCATTTCCCCCCCCAATATCTAAATCATCAAAGCCCATAAGGATAAACTGCTTATGGGCTTTGATGGGTAAATGTTTAGCTTATAAATTTGAGCTAGAGGCTTAGCAAAATTGCTCAAATGCTGCTTGTAGGTTAGCTGCTATCATATCGGCGCTGTTCCCTTCAATATGATGGCGCTCTAGCATGTGCACCAATTTGCCATCTTTTAATAAGGCTACAGAGGGGCTGCTAGGAGGGTAGGGGAGTAAATAGGTACGGGCTTTGGCTACGGCATCTACATCATAACCTGCAAAACTAGTGATTAGATGATCTGGTTTTTTACCCGCAGTTTCTAAGGCTCTTAATACACCTGGGCGTGCTGTACCGGCAGAACAACCACATACAGAATTGATAACTAATAAACTCGTACCGGCTTTTTGAAGCGCCGCATCTACTGCTTCAGGGTTTACTAAATCTTCAAAACCACGGCTGGTAAGCTCTGCCTTCATAGGCAATACAAATTCGGTAGGATACATGTCTAAAATATTTTTATGTTGCTGCAAAGGTAGCGCAAAATAATTATCACTTACTTTTGCTTTTGTTATGAAGAATAAGAAAGTAATGATATTCCTAATTGCGTTTTTTGTTGTATTAAGCGCATCGTTTATCGGGTATTTTTATACCATTACCCATAAACCCAGTGTACAGCTCCCCATAATGGGTGATCCAGCACATAAAGTAAGAGATTTTAGCTTTACCAATCAAGCGGGTCAAAACATAAGTCAGGCTACTACCAAAGGTAAAATCTATGTGGTAGAATATTTTTTTGCTACTTGTAAAGGGATTTGCCCAAAAATGAACGAAAACCTCAATAGCGTTTATCAACAATTTAAAGGCAATCCTAATGTACTGTTCCTCTCTCACACGGTTGACCCAGAAGAAGATAGTGTAGCCGCCTTAGCAGAGTACGCCAAGCAGTTTGAAGCAGACCCCAAACAATGGCATTTCCTTACCGGCGATAAAAAACAACTTTACGACCAAGCACGTTACAGCTATCTGATTTCTGCCCTTGACGATACTGCTGGGGT
>JBDHYE010000093.1:0-6310 GCA_039811245.1 Chitinophagaceae bacterium
TTGTTCAGGATAATTAATTAGATAACTAGTGAGCAAAATATGCATACTAGGATGATGCTGCACCTCTTGAACCACCAATACCTCTTGGTCTAAAATCCTATCTAAAGAATTTTGAAGAGCGCAAGTGATATCTTGATGGTTTTTTATCATAAGCTGCAAAGATACAAAAAAGAGGTTTTAGTCCTTCTTATATAATCAAAAGTATTGACAATAAGCTTGTTAATTAAATCTAAAGAAATTCGTAGCCGATATCTTTTCGATAATTTTTCCCTTCAAATGTTATTAGGTCCGCATTGTTATAACTTTGTAATAAGGCATCTTTTAGGTTGTCTGCCATTGAAGTGATGGCCAATACCCTACCTCCCGAACTTAATATTTGCCCTGATATATTTTGAGTACCCGCATGGAGTACTAAGCTATTTTGTACTTTATCAAGGTGTTGAATCACTTTCCCCTTTTCATAATCTCCAGGGTAGCCTTTACTAACTAGCATTACCGTTGCAGCGCATTGATGATGGTGGTTTATACTAATTTCATTTAGTTTTTGGGCTTCCATTTTTAGAAATAATTCTAAAAGGTCATTTTGCAATCGAGGCATAACCACTTCTGTTTCGGGGTCTCCCATGCGGCAGTTGTATTCTATAACATAAGGTTCATCATTAACTTTTATAAGTCCGAAAAAGATAAAGCCTTGATAGGTTATATTTTCTGTTTTAAGGGCATGGATAGTAGGATTTATAATTTGGCTAACTATTTTATCCATAAAAACACGATCAGCAAAAGGCACTGGAGATACCGCTCCCATACCTCCGGTATTGGGTCCTTTATCGCCCTCACCTACCCTTTTATAATCTTTAGCTTCGGGCAATAACACATAATGCGTACCATCGGTCAATACAAAAACAGACAATTCTATCCCTTCTAAAAATTGTTCAATCACTACTTTTTTACCGGCATCGCCAAACTGACCTTTTTGGATCATATCTGCAAATACTTGTTTTGCTTCTTGGCGGTCATTACTAATAACCACCCCTTTGCCGGCAGCTAAACCATCTGCTTTTAACACGATAGGGAGACTGTGTTGCTCAATATATTGTAAACCTTGTTCAAAAGTATCTTGGTCAAACTCTGCATAAGCCGCAGTAGGAATAGCATATTTAGCCATTAGTTTTTTAGAAAAAGCTTTGCTTCCTTCTAGCTGAGCACCTGCTTTTGACGGTCCGGGTATAATGATATGTTTTAACTGTGTATCGGCTTTAAAATAATCGTATATACCTAATACCAGTGGTTCTTCAGAACCGGGCAATAATAAATCGATACCTTCTTGAAGACAAAATTGTTTAACCTGTTCAAAATCGTTTATTTTCAAATTCACATTTGTACCATAAGCTGCTGTACCGGCATTACCTGGAGCGATAAAAAGCTGAGTGCATAATGGGCTTTGTGCTATTTTCCAACTTAAGGCACATTCTCTACCTCCTGAACCTAATAATAATACTTTCATGCTGTTAACTCTAAAAATTGTGTGCAAAGTAATTAAAAAAAGCCGCTTTACTTTTTGCTTTTTTAAAGTATCTTGCCCCGTTAATTGTTATTTTTTATTTAAAACATATATTATTTATGGCATCAGCACAAAACAATATGACTTCATCAAAGGGGCACCCCAAAGGGCTCTATTTATTGTTCTTTACAGAGATGTGGGAGCGGTTCAGTTATTACGGCATGCGTGCCATTTTAATTTTATATTTAACTAAAAAACTTTTTGAAGGGGGGCTAGGTATGGAGCCCGCTCAAGCCACATTATTATATGGTTATTTTACTGGTTTAGTATATTTTACCCCATTGATAGGGGGCTGGTTAGCCGATAATTATCTTGGTAAGCGTTTAGCCATCACCATTGGTGGTATTACGATGATGTTAGGACAATTTGTATTATTTGGTATGAATACAATGACTGGATTATACCTTGGATTGTTTCTTTTAATCATCGGAAATGGATTTTTCAAACCCAATATTTCAACCTTAGTAGGTGGCCTCTATAAAGATGGTGATGATCGCAGAGATGCGGCCTTCTCTATCTTTTATATGGGCATTAATTTAGGGGCTTTACTGGCACCATTTGTAATCGGTTATTTTACTGATAACCTTTTTAAAACTACTAATGCAGACGGTACGGTATCTTTTGGATATCGTTGGGGTTTTTTGGTTTCGGGTATTGGTATGTTATTAGGGCAAATTTTATTTAATACATTAGCTCAAAAATATTTGGGCAACTTAGGAAAGCACCCTGTTGGCAAAGCGGCTCATAGGGTGCCCGTAGAGGCTTCTGAACAAGCTGCTGCACTTACCCCAGGACCTGATGAAGACATCTTAATTTCAAAATCTGAATCTACTGAATTAACTTCAATAAATCCTTTAACCGGAGCAACGCTAAACAAAGCAGAGGAAAAACAAAGAATTTCTGTAATCTTTATCCTATTCTTATTCTCTGTATTCTTTTGGGCAGGCTTTGAACAAGCAGGCTCTTCATTATCACTTTATACTGACAAATTTATAAACAGAACTGTTGGGGGTTTTGAAATCCCAACAGCTTGGTTTCAATCGGTAAATCCTATTTTCATAGTAACCTTAGCTCCTTTATTTGCTATGTTTTGGACCTCAAAACTGGGTAAAAAACTATCTACCCCTATAAAAATGGGCTTAGGAATGATTATCTTAGGTTTAGGTTTTATGTTTATGTTAGGTGCTGTAGGTGAGCGTGCTGCAAATGGTAGTATAGAAGATGAACACAATAAAGCAGCCCTTATGTGGTTAATTATGACCTATTTATTGCATACCATAGGCGAGTTATGTTTATCTCCTGTAGGATTGTCTGTAGTGACCAAATTATCTCCTCCTAAACTAGCCTCTATTTTAATGGCGGTATGGCTGTTAGCCTCATCAGTAGCCAATTTTATAGGTGGATACCTTGCTTCTTATGTTGAACAATTAGGTGCTGGAGAAGTATTTACCTATATCGCTATTTTTGTAATGATCTGTGGTTTAGTATTAATTTTACTAAATAAAGTAATTAAGAAAATGATGCACGGTGTAAACTAAAACCGATACGTATCAACATCAAATAAATAAAGCTGCACGAATTATTTGTGCAGCTTTATTGTTAATGAATTACTTAAAAAAGATTTACTCCCAAGTAGCTTTATAATTTTTAGAAAACTCTTCCCAAGGAGTGTTTTTATAATGATTTTCGCCTAAATATTTCAGAATGGTTTCTAAGGTCTTGACATCTTGATATCCTGGAATAATTTGAGGGTTTTGAAAATTTTCTTCCATTATAACCGTTGTAGGATAAGACATTTGGCCTCTTAATAAAGAAATAGCAAATTGATTTGTTCGTCCTTCTAAACCATAACTATTGCCCATAAAATGAATACTGTCTTTTTGTTCGGCATCTAGTTTAACAGCATAAAAATGTTTATTAAGGTATTGAATCACTCCTGGATTCGTAAATGTTTTTTTATCCATCACCTTACACCAACCACACCATGCAGTATAAACATCAAAATATACTTTCTTAGGTTGTTTTTTCATACGGTTTTGCAACTCATCTAAACTTATCCAATTAATCTCTTTGTTATTCACAGCTTCCACACTTGTTTTTGAAGCTTTTGGTTTTGTAGTAGCATTCTTATTCTGAGCCCAAGTGGGTGCTAGTGTACAACTTGCAATAAGTGTTAATAAAAGGGTCTTTTTCATAAAAAATAATCATATCAATTTACGAATTTACAACTATTTTGAATGTAGTTTTGTAGCATTCCAAAAAATAAGAAAAACTTATGAAAATTGCCCTTGCGCTTACAGGTGCCAGTGGTGCTATTTACGCTAAAGTATTGTTAGACCAATTAAAAGAACATCAAAACGACTTTGAAGCGGTAGCCCTTGTAATGAGCGACAATGCTAAAACGGTTTGGAAAGAAGAATTGGCAGACGAGTCTTATTTGAATTATCCTTTTCAATATTACAACAAAAATGATTTTTATGCCCCTATAGCCTCTGGCAGTGCAGGCTACGATGCCTTAATCATTTGTCCTTGCAGTATGGGCACAATGGCTAGAATAGCTCAGGGCAGCTCAAACGACCTAATTACAAGAGCAGCAGACGTAATGCTAAAAGAAAGAAAGAAATTGATTTGTGTCATCAGAGAGAGTCCCTATAATTTAGTGCATATTAAGAATATGGCGTTAATTACTGAAGCAGGCGGGATTATCTGCCCTGCTTCTCCCTCATTTTATAGCTTACCTAAAAACATAGAAGAACTTGCCCTTACCATAAGTAGTAGAGCCTTACAACTAGCAGGAGTAAACATAAAACACTATCAATGGGGCTCTTCAGCCCAAAAATAATTAACTAAAACATGGAAAAATTGTTTGAAACATTTACAACTATTGAAGCACAAGATTGGAAAAAACAAATCGAAAAAGATTTAAAAGGTACACCTTATGAAGCCCTCCAACAGGTTGATGCCAATGGTATTCTTATTGATCCATTTTATGTAAAAGGTGCAGACCACAAGTCTATAATTGAACATAATGATTGGGAAATAGGCACCCTTATCAATGCCCAAGAAGATTGTCTTAAAGCCAACTCAGAAGCTTTAAACCTACTGAATAATGGTGTAAGTGCTTTGTTTTTTCAATGCAATTCGTCAACAAATTTTGATCAATTATTAGCCCATATTTCTTTAGAAAATATTTTTACTGCATTTCATTTTGAAGGTTCATTTGTTACTATTTTAAGCCGCCTTAACCGCTATTTAAACCAAAACAAGATTCAGCTTACAGCCCAGCAATGTCAACTTCATTTTGACCCCATTGCGGCCTTATTAAGTACAGGAAACTGGGATAAAACACAAGCACCAATAGACTTTTTAAATCTAGTAAAAGATAAAGGTCAATTCACTATTTCTAATCATCTATTTCATAATGCAGGCGCTAGCGCTAGCCATCAAGTAAGCTATGCCTTAGCACAACTAAATGAATACCTGCACTTACTTGAAAAAAATCAGTCACTAGATCAATTACAATGTGTGTATATAGGTTTTAGTGTAGGTACTTTATTTTTTGAAGAAATCGCTAAACTAAGAGCAGCAAGAGCATGCTTACAACAGATCTTAGACCAATACCAATCTAAGGCTGTTATCAAAATACATGCAGAGAGTAGCCAATTGTACCTTAGTCCTTATGATGTACACAGTAACCTAATCAGAAATAGTATTGCCGGCATGGCTGCTGTGATAGGCGGGTGTAACAGTTTGCTGCTGCAAAATTTTGATGCGGCACTACAAGCAGATAATGAATTTAGTAAACGCATGGCAATCAATCAGCAGCTCTTATTTAAAGAAGAAGCCTACTTAAATATCTGTACAGACATTGCCCATGGCGCTTATTATATTGAACAATTAAGTGATCAATTAGCAGAAAAAGCTTGGTCACATTTTCAAACGATAGAACAATCTAATGGAATCATTGAATATTTTGAAAACGGAAGTTTGAAAAAAGAAATTCTTATTGATGCGCAACAATTAATAGAAAGTTATAAAAGCGGTAAAAAAATACTTGTTGGAGTGAACAAATATCCGAACCCTAAAGATCAATTTCAAGTCATTGAAACTGTTGAAAACAGCAACAACACTGCTATTAACGCATTAGAGTTATACAAGCATCTACTCATGAACTAATGAAAATTTTGAACCTAAATAGACCATAATGCGAAAAGATTTCAAAAATATTTCCTATCAAAGAAAAGTAAAAAATCAGAGTGCTATAACGACTACAACTCAACAAAGTGCTGAAGGTATTGTATTAAAAAACAAATACGCTGAGCAAGATATCATAGAACAAAACTTGTTTCATTATGGTGCAGGAATAGCGCCTTTTTTAAGAGGGCCTTACAGCAGTATGTACGTTCAAAAACCCTGGACCATACGCCAATATGCTGGATTTAGCACCGCCGAAGACAGTAATGCATTTTATAGAAGAAACCTTGCCGCAGGACAAAAAGGGCTTTCGGTAGCTTTTGATTTAGCCACACACAGAGGTTATGATAGCGATCACGAGAGAGTACAAGGCGATGTAGGTAAAGCCGGAGTAGCAATAGACTCTATACTAGATATGAAAATACTCTTTGACCAAATACCCCTTGACCAAATGAGTGTTTCAATGACGATGAACGGCGCGGTACTTCCAATTCTAGCGTTTTATATTGTAGCTGCAGAAGAGCAAGGTGTAGCACTTAACCAGCTTAGTGGTAC
>JBDHYE010000094.1:0-6284 GCA_039811245.1 Chitinophagaceae bacterium
CGTTGCCATAAGAATATAATATTAAGAAATTAATTTTTGGGTAAAATAATCGTAAATTTAGTGCCTTTCCCTATTTCACTTTCAAAGCTTATGTTACCTGAATGTGATTTAGCAATACTCATGGCATAGTTTAGACCTAAACCAAAACCCTTTACATTATGAATATTACCGGTAGGTACTCTATAAAATTTTTTGAAAAGATGTTTGAAATATTTTTTTTCAATACCGATGCCATTGTCTTCAATACTCAATAATATTTTATGTGCTTGCTCTTCCAATCGCATTTTAATCATCGGTGCGGTATCGCAATATTTAATGGCATTGTCTAAAAAAATTCTAATTAAATCTGCCATGTGCAATGCATCACCTTGAAAATAGAGCGGCTCTTTGGGCATATCCAGAATGATTTTACCTCCCAAATTCTCAATTATATTTTCAAAACTTAACTGCGCATCATAAATTAAAGTCTGTAAATGGATTGTTTCTTTTTTATAACGCAATTTCCCTTTATCGGCTTGAGCCATAAGCAATACACGCTCAATATGGGTATGCAGCTGGCTACTTTCTTTTAAAATAATATCGGCATATTTATTTAATCTTTCAGGCCGTGCTATAATCCCGGGATCTTTAAGCACATTAGCACTGAGCTGTATTGAGGCCAAAGGCGTTTTGAGCTCATGGGTCATGTTATTGACAAATGTTTTTTGTATTTCGCCCCATCTTTTTTGTTTAAGAATGATGAAGAGTAGATAACCTAAAAAAGCAATAACACATATCAATACTGCAGAAGAAATAAACCATAAGCTCATCTCTGAAGTTAGTATCTGGTCACTATGAGGAAAATAGACTCCGAAATAGTAATTCTCTCTACGTATAGGAGGAAACTTAAATAATGTAAAGGGTTTTTTATCGCCACCAGCTATTTGTACTGCGCCCTGATAGTTTACCTTATTGCTCATGCAGTCATACAAGCCATATTGAAAATCGGTTATTAAATTTTGTTTAGCAAAAGCACTTTCTAAAAAATGTTGTAATAATTTTTGCTCAACATAAACATTGGTCTGGACCACATAATAATTACTGTTTATTTTCTCTACCGGACTATAATTAGGCACTTGTACTTCATTAAGGGTCATCACTTCTTGTGCTACTTGAAAGAGCGCCTTATTTACTTTTAAATTAAACTCCGTTTGCTGTAAAGCATAGGCTCTACGCACCCAATAACTTTGAGTAATGATAATGCCTGCACATACTACCAAAGCTAATATCATCATCCACCGAATACTTGCGTTTTTCATTTTGCTTTCTTTGTAGTGATGATTCTATTAGGATTGAGCTGAACAAAAGCATTCCAATTTGATTTTTTGGCATTTACAGGAAGCTTTAATTTATTTTGAACGGTTTCCAATTCTGGTAGCTTATGTTTCGTTTGATAATAATGACATAAAGCTACTGCTACTGCATCGGTAGCGTCCATAAACTCTGGGCGCTCATCAAAAGATAAAATTCGTTGTAACATAGACCATACTTGCTCTTTAGAGGCAGCACCCTTACCTGTTATGGCTTGTTTTACTTTTCGTGGAGCATACTCAATCGCTTCTAATTGATGCATCATTGCAGCCGCAATAGCCACCCCTTGTGCACGACCCAACTTAAGCATGCTTTGTACATTTTTACCAAAGAATGGCGCCTCAATAGCCACTGCGTAGGGTTGATGCTGTTGAATCAATGTTTCCATTTTTTTAAAAATAAACGATAATCGCTCAGGGTGTTTTTTATATTGGGCTAACTTTAAAACCCCCATCTCTACTAAACTTAGTTTTGAAGCTTCTATAGCAATTAAACCATAGCCCATAACTATTGTACCGGGGTCAATACCTAAAATAATTTGTTTATGTTCCTTTTTCAATAGAAAAAATATCTGTTTCTTATTTCCAAAAATAAGATTTTTGCTGCGCTAATTTTTTGATTTTTTTAAATCTTAATCATCAAACTTTGCACAGCTTTTACAGTCAAAAGCAGCACAATGAAAAAAACAATGCACTTTCGCAGCTTATTTTTATTCTTTTTAGGTCTGAGTCTCCACTTAAATATCCTTACTGTTAAAGCACAAACAGACTTCTGTAAGATTAGCAATAGCAGCTTCAAAGACGGTGAACAACTCCATTTTAAAGTATTTTACAACATGAACCCTTTATGGATTCATGCAGGCAATGCGGAGTTTACTATAAAGAGTGAAATGCTCAACCAGAAAAAAATATTTCATATCACCGGTGTGGGGAAAACAGTAAAATCTTATGATTGGTTTTTTAAAGTAGAAGACAAATATGAAACACTCTTAGACCAAGAAAGCTTATTGCCACTGCGGTTTATAAGAAATGTGAACGAGGGTGGTTTTAAGATTTTCAACTATGTCAATTTTGATCATGACAATGGTAAAGCCGTAAGTACTAATGGTGTGTTTAAAGTGCCTAATTGTGTACAAGATGTATTATCGGCCATCTACTTTGCACGTAATATTGATTACAACAAATACAAAAATGGCGACAAGATACCTTTTTCATTATTCTTAGATGATCAAGTATATGAGCTCTATATCCGCTATATGGGTAAGTATGAAATCAGTACGAAATATGGAAAATTCAGAGCCATAAAAATCATGCCCCTACTTATTAAAGGCACCATTTTTAAAGGTGGCGAAAAAATGACGGTCTATGTGAGTGATGATGCCAACCATATCCCCTTGCGCATCGAAAGCCCAATACTAGTAGGGAGCATTAAGGTAGATATGATGGGTTACGCTAATCTTAGACACCCATTAAGCGCCTTGATAAAACTTAAATAATTTATTTTTTAGGCAATGTAGGAAGTGCCATGGTATCAAAAGGAATTTTAGCTTTTGATTCTTTCACCTGAGTATTTATACTATCTGCATCTACATAAGATTTGCCTTCTTTATAATCCTCATCATCTGCACTTAATTTTTTAGGACTACACGCCATGTTCATAGCTACAATACTAAATGCTATAAAACACAGGCAGCGCATTGGTTTCAAGGTTTTTAATAAGTTCATTATTTAGGATTTAGCTTTTGTTATAATCAATATTACACCATTTTTTATAAAGCAATTCGATAGTCTTAGTAAAATTATATTTTGTTCGTTGTTTATTAATTTTCTTTTTTAATTTATAAGGGGCGGCCCTGCGGGCCGCCCCTTATAAATTAAAACAACACGATTCAAGCACATCAAAAAAACAAACTACTCTTGTACAATGCTAATCTTTCTACTTAGGCTAACTCGGTCATTATTCACTTTTAAATAATAATTACCCGGAGCTAATGTAGTTAAAGGAATCACTTGAGCAGTGCCAGCCAATACTGTTGCCCAAGTGCCTTTTATTAGCACTTTACCCAGTGGGTCATAAAGGGCGTAACTCATGTTGTTATCATCTTGTTCAAACAAAATATGCAACTGCTGTTTTGCTGGTATAGGGTAAACCCTGATTTCATTATGTTGTTGATGGCCTGCAATACTTGTGGGTATTGCCTGTATGCTGTCTGAAAAACTCACACAGCCAAAAGCATTACTAACGCTAACTTTATAATATCCTGTGCTACTGAGTCTATATTTTTGTGCGGTATCTGCTGGCAACAAAATACCATTTCTATACCACTGATTGCCAGTAGCAGCACTCGAAATTAAAGTATCTAACACTTGTGTAATGCTAGGCTTAGGCGGTAAGGGGTGTACAATAACACGAGCCGAATCGCTCCAATCACTTTTAAAACCCGCTGTGCTAAATACTCTTACAGCATAAGCACCTGCACTGCTTGTAGAAATACTTACACCACTATCTCCGGTATTCCAAATATATTTAGCATAACCTATTGGGGCTTGAAGTAGCAACACACTATCGCTACAAATCTCTGCTGTATCGGGTACGATTACTGGTTTGGTAGGAATAGAATCTTTAAGGTTGACCCATGCATTTATTTTCCCCCAACCCCAGATATTGCTTCCAGTAGTAGTGCTTGCACCAGTAAAGGTATCGGTAATGGCAGTGCCTTTAAAGACATGCTTAACTTGATCAGGGCTTAAATAAGGATACATTTCTAACCATAAAGCAATTATGCCTGTAGTCATTGGTGCCGCCATAGATGTACCTTGCATAGTAGCAAAATACCAAGATTTAGAACCCGATTTAACACTATCAACAGTTGATGCGGAAGCATATCCATAACCGCTATAAAAACTATTTACAGATGATACCACTACATTGCCAGGAGCGGCAATATCGGGTTTCATACGCCCATCAGCACTTGGCCCTATACTCGAAAATGGCGCTTTAGCGCCTAATGCTGTATAATAAGATGCTGTTTGAGTTCCTCCCGATAATTTTGTCCATGAATTTTTAGAAGTAAATGCACCTACCGTAATAATATTTTTGCCTGTACCTCCAAGCTCCATAATAGTTGTTGCGGTATCTCCATTATAAAATGGGTGCGCTCTATTCAAATCATAGAATCTAGAATTGCTGACAGCCCACATTTCCACTTGTCCACTTTTAGAGCGAATTTCAATGAGGGCATATTTATTCGTATTATCTTGGCTATTGTTATTGACATACATACTAACTCTAGGCTTATGATTATTGGGGTCAATGCCTGAAGAAAAATTGATATAGCAAGTATCTGGACTAGCTTCTATATCTGTTATTTTAAAATTGTAGGTACTGTCTATTACGCTTGACAACAACATAGGCATAGAGCCTTCATATACTCCGGTAGTATTATTGAAAATATGTACCGCAGCATAAAAGGTATCGCCTACAGAGCCCCATATATCTACCCATGTAGCGCCATTAGTGCCTTTAGACGAATAAGGGAAATATAAAGCCGATAACATTGAAGTATCGCTAGCTGTAAATTTTTTCTTTAAATGAATATTTTTCAAACCTTCATTACCAGCAGAACCTACAAGAATTTTACCCTCTCCTACATAAAAGCTATCACAAACCAAGTCAAAATTTGAAGTGCCATCGTGAGGGCCATAATTGCCGCCCCAACTCATATTAATAACACTTGGTTTTTTTAATGAGTCTGCATAACGTTGTATATATTCTATACCATCAATAAAATCGGTATTATAACCACTAACCCCTACAAATATCAAATCACTTTTAGGTGCTACTCCGCTTAAATTTTTGCCAGAACCTCCACCAGAACCTGCTGCAATACCCGCCACATGGCTCCCGTGGCTCTGCCCATAATTATCCGTATTTTGGGCTATTATACTGGGCTCTGTAGTAAATTCTGAGCCATAACTAAAGCCAGAAGGGGCTGTACCTGTGGTGTCTCTCAGCTCCCACAAACGTTTAACCCTATATCCACTATGCCCTGTACTGTCAAAAAAGTTGGGGTGAGAATAATCAAAGCCAATATCTAATATTCCAACAACTACATTTTCTCCCTTAAAAGGTCTTGGCAAGGCTTTGCCTTCATGTACTGAATCTACGTTGGTAGCCGCTCGTGCCAAATCCATTGTTGGCTCTACTTTTTCGGCTATACTTATGGACATTATATTGGACTCTTGAGCCAATTTATAAATGTTTTCAATCGGTATTAATGCGGTTTGAAATGAGCCTTTTGTTACATTAGGCAATAGACCATAAGCAGTATAATCTATGGATTTTTCCTTATTCCAATAGCGAATAATCGCCTTAGCATAAAGTGTTGAGCCTTTATAAATCAATCCATACTTTTCTACACATTGTGCGATACTGCTCATTGAAGCATTCTCTTTACGCAGTACGCTTTCATAATCTTGTAGCATTATAGCCGTCATCGGCGATAATATTTTTTGCGCCCGATACACCTTATTATGATCAAAACGCTGAGTAGTTAAACTGCTTTGCGCTTGCGCTCCTAAAGCACAAGCCCCTACTAACAGCGTAGAGATACCTATCGTTTTAAGTAAACTTTTTTTACACATAGGTTTATTATTTTATGGTTAATATTTATTTATACATTTAAAGGTATAAAATTTTATCTATTTAATTAACATTTAGTTAAAATAAAGCAGCCCAAGCTTAGACACTTGGGCTGCTCTGAAAGAAGTTTTTTCTACTCAAATTATTAAAACTGTGTGCTTTATTTTACATGTGATTGGTGCCAGTATTGATTCAATATTTTTTTGGCAATTTCAATACGTTTAGGCGCCATAGTACCTATATCTGCTTTGGCATTAGGTACTTTAATATTTTCTGCAAAGAAATAAACATAA
>JBDHYE010000095.1:0-6282 GCA_039811245.1 Chitinophagaceae bacterium
TTCTTTTAAAATGCCCGTTGTGTCACAATCGGAATAAGCATTTCTAATGCTCAATCCTCCACCATATGGCATAAATCCATAAGTCCAATAGTCAAAAGGATGGCTATCTGCAAAATGCGCACCATAAATCCTTCCCGAAACCCCCTTGTAAAAGGAAGAATTGTTCACATCCTCATTGACATGTCTTAATTTTACCTCTGAACCCTCTTCAAAATCACCATTCATTACAAGTTCTTCACCAGCTTTGGCTTTTACTTTGTTGCCTTTAAATACATCAATTGTGTATAAGACAAACGCTCCTTTCTCTTTTCCATCCCATAGGTTAAATCCAAATTGACACCTACCTGTAAAGTCTGGTCGTGGTACATAGGTAATCTCTGTTCCTGCACTATTAACACTCAAACAATTGTGGTTGTTTCCACCCTTTCCAGCACCTCTAAAATTCACAATTGAATTTGGATAAATTTTTATTGTATCTCCATCAGCATCATGGAGTGTAGTATCAGACCGCAAAACAATTTTCCAAAAAACACCCGAATCGTTATTTATACTTGTATCTGCTTTTAGCTTTTCATGGAATATATCTTTTGCTTCAAGCGAAAACATCGTGCTGTAATTAGTAGAACTCATACGTGATGACCATGGGATCTGATTTGTTATAATATGAGAGGTAGAATATGGGAATTTAATAGTATATCCCAATAGATTTTTTAAAGTCTGTATTTCTCCTTTTGTATAGTTTCTTCTTTCTAAACCTAATCTACCAAAAGGGCTCATTACAAAGTCCTGCACGTCGCCAGGGCTTATTCTTTGCTTTTCATAATAAGTATCGTAACCATCATCCAAATGGGCAAAACTTGTAGCCCATTTTGCTGTTGAAAAATAATAAGTCAATAAATAAATTGGATAGTTGTTTGGTTCAAACTTATTGTTTATCCAATATATTTTACTTGAAGAGGTGTAACTCAATTTTCCACCCGAAAAAGCTGGTCGTAGAGTTGTCATTGAGGTGGAAATGTCCGTCAAGTGCAAAACTGTATCTATACTTGTATAACGAGTCGAAGCAGTTGAAACAGAAAATGGGGTAAGCATGCTAGACCAGCCCAGTGTGTGTGTAATTTCATGGAGAACTGTCGAGTACAAATCAAGTTCACAATAATTTACATTTCGTATACTGTCATTAAAAATTAGATATGAGCTATCCTTAACAGCACCAGTATCATCTAAAATGTGTACTTTGTCAAAATTGACTTTCATTTCTGCATGGTAGTCTGATATGGATGCAGGGTCGATTCCGCTTGTTACAAACTGATGAATGTATCCGTTTACTACACCGGTTGATGACGATGAAAAGAATGCACCTGCACGGGCGTAAAATGTTGTTGGAATTGGTGCTGGGTATAGCGATGACAATGATGTATCTACATATAATCTTATATACTGCCCAGATGGTATAGAACTAAAATCTAAAACTGACTGAATATAATTTAATACTTCACAAACAACATTTCTTCTGCTTAGTCCAACGCTTGAATCGTCAAAACCCTTTCCAGTACTAATTGCTTTATCAACATAGAACACTCTGAATTTTCCACAAGTATCAATTGCTGTACTTGGAAAACTTGAGCCACTTATCATAAACGATGCAGAACCAAAGCCTGTGCTTCGAGAAAGTGATTTAAAATATTCTGCACTTACTCCGCACATATATCTTGATTTTTCAAGTTTTTTCAAGGGAGTTCTTAGCAAAGAATCTGAAGGTTCAGCATCCGCACTCATAGTGCTAAACAGTACCATTATAGTAATTATTCTATTTAGTAGTTTTTGGTACATAAAATTTTGTAAGTTTTTATATTTTAAATAAATCAAAAAATAATTGGTGTGTATTTTGATAATTTCAGTAATAATTTTTCTAATAATTCAATTGTCTTTATACTATATTAACACAAACCCAAATATTGAGTAAGGGTTTAAACTTTATTTTATAGGTTAATTTTACCTAGTTATATCATATCAATATGGACTATATAAATCACAACTTACACGTTTTTTTTAACAAAACTCACAGAATTAATAAGTATTGTTAGTGGTGGTGCATTTACCTTTAATAGTTTGAATGTGCTACTTTTTTCTTTTTGTTTATTAATGTTAAAGTGTCAGTTTGTTCTTTAACTGAATTAGGTAAGCGTAATTCTATTAATATTGTATCAAAGTCGGTTCTAAAATTTTCATTGAAATTGCTATTGTAAATTACAATAAAAGACTGTTTATTTATCCAGATGGAAAGATCTTGTTTATAGTCTGTTTTTTAAAAGAATGATAAAAAAATATTACTTTAGTATACCACCCATTTCAAATATTATTCGTATTAGTTCGCCAAACATTCACCTAATCTTGTACTCAATCTTTTACTATTTTACTATCAGCAGCTAAATGTAGACGACTAGTAAATTCATGTTGCAGGTTTGAAAATTCTCAGGTTTCATAACTACATCGTATTTGTTAATCGTAAATTATTTTGTTTTTTTGTATTCTTTAAATTATAACAGTTAATATTAAATGCTAAAATACATCTTTCATCTAATATTCAAAAATCTTTTTAATTATTGAAATTTTTCGTATTTGTCATTTTATATAATTTTTCTATTCTTTTAAAGCTTGTACATTTGCAATGACGGGGCTACGACCCTGGCAACCGGATGCCTTATTGGATTATATTCAATAAGGCATTTGCTGTTAAAATACTTTTTAGGGGGGAGAGCATAGCTTTTTATTCAATAATGACTTTGAAAGGTTTTAACTCCCTAGATTGATCACTACAAGCATTATTTCTTTTTTTTTTAGAAAAACAAAAACGGTTTACAGCATATATCTGTAAACCGTTATGTTTTTAAAGCTGTGGTGCGAGAGGGATTTGAACCCCCGACACATGGATTTTCAGTCCATTGCTCTACCAACTGAGCTATCGCACCGTTTTGAATTGGGCTGCAAATATAGTGCCTTATTTGAAAAAACAAAAAATGATTTTCTTTTTCAATAAAAATATTTTTTTCTAAAGCGTAAAAAAAACTTGGTTATTTGAAATGCTTTTCTATTTTTGTAGGGTTCAAAATTTAAAACAATATAAAATTTAAGAATTGTGGCGTACGATAACAAAAACTACAATGACAATCAAAGAAACAACGAGAGTGTTTTTAGTAAAAAAGTAAAAGCAGGTAAAAGAAGAACCTATTTTTTTGATGTAAAAGCTACTAGAGCTAACGATTATTTTATCACCATTACTGAAAGTAAAAAAAGGTTTGAAGATGATAGCTATAGCCGTCATAAAATGTTTTTATATAAAGAAGATTTTAACAAATTTGCCGATGCATTGGTAGAAACCGTTAATTATGTCAAAACAGAATTGATGCCTAACTTTGATTTTGACGCTTATAACTACTCTGAAGAGTATGATAACCACAATCAAAAATCAGAAGGAAATACAGAAGCGAGTACTTATTCTAGCCCAAGCCCAGCAAGCAATGCAGACAATAGCGATGTAGATAATTGGAAAATGTAAATGGACTCTTGAACATTATAATTCTAAAACCTGTAAGTAAAAACCTTACAGGTTTTTTTTATACCCTGTAATTCAGGTTTTTTTTAAAAAACTTTATCTTTGAAAAAATCCAATAGCCTTATCCATTTTTATCAACAACAAAAATAAACGATTGTGAAAGCCATTATCCCCGTAGCCGGTGCCGGTACCAAGCTCAGACCCTTAACCTATACACAACCTAAGGCATTGATACCTATAGCCGGTAAAACTATTTTAGGGGTTATCATCGAGCAATTACAGGCTGTAGGCATACAGGAGTTTATTTTTGTAATTGGGTATTTGGGTGAAAAAATACAAGATTATGTAGCGCATAGCTATCCTCATATCCAAGCACATTTCATTAGTCAAAACGACCGTAATGGTACGGCTCATGCCATAGGGCTCACAAAAGATTTAGTACATGACAATGAAGAGATCATAATCGTTTATGGCGATACGATTTGTGATTATGACTTAAAACAAATATTGTCTAGCAAAACCAATATGCTAGGCGTACAAAAAGTAGAAGACCCAAGAAATTTTGGAGTAGCCAGTCTTAATGATAAAGATGAAGTACTTGAAGTGATTGAGAAACCTATTATCCCTAAATCAAACATGGCTATGGTAGGTATTTATTTTATCAAAGACACAGCACATTTATATAAAGCGATAGAAGAAGTAGTAAAAAAGCAAAAAAGCGTAGGAGGAGAATACCCTCTAACTAGTGCGATAGACTTTATGATTCAAAAGTATCAAAGTCCGTTTAAGGCCTTTAGAGTACGTACTTGGTTTGATTGTGGTAAAAAAGATTCTTTATTATCTACCAATGCTACCCTACTTAAAAACAATCCACAAGCAGCACTAGAAGCTTATGAAGCTTGTGTATTAATTCCACCGGTAAGTATTGCTAAAGGCTGTGTGATTAAAAACTCTATTATTGGTCCTTATGTTACTATTGGTGAAGCTACTAAGATTGAGTTTTCGATCATCAAAGATTCTATAATAGGTTCTTATGCTGAGCTGGTAGATGTGTTGTTACATGGATCTATTATTGGCAATGATGCCTTTGTGAAAGGAGGCAGCCAGAGCCTTAACATTGGCGACAATACAGAGATCGACCTGGGTTAAAACACTAAAAAAAACTGCACATTCTTTTGAAGCAAAAACTCAAAAAGGCCTTATACCTCTATCTGTCTTTATTAGGGTTAATGAGTATAAGCAGGTTGTGCTTTTACTATATTAATGCTTCATATTTTATAAGCTCTAATCCCTTTGTTATAGCACAATGTTTCTTATACGGTTTACGTTTTGATATTGCTGCATTATGCGCATTAAACACGCCTTTTTTATTGTACTTCTTTTTCCCTTTGGGTAGCATCAATAGCCCACTAAAAAGTACTATTGCGAAAGCACTTTTTGTTATCCCAAACAGTTTGGCTTTATTCTTTGAAATAGCCGATGCCGTATATTTTCCCTACAATCAAAAACGCTCTAATGCAGACCTGTTAAGCATGTTGCAGCGTAAAGCTGATTTTTTAAACCAAGTACCCAGCTTTTTAAAACATTACTACTATGTTCCGCTCATCGGTATTATTTGTGCAGTAGCTATTCTTTTTATTTATAAAAAAATAATTCAGGCCCCTTTAGAAACAAAACATCAAAAACCTTTAAAGCAGCTTATAAGCTTTATGCTTGTGCTAATTTTACTCCTCATAGGCTGGCGTGGTGGCCTACAAATGGTACCTATTGGGATAAAAAATGCCAATGCTTATCTGAATGGACAATATAGCCCTTTAATACTCAACAGTAATTTTTCTTTTTTGAGCACCTTAGGTAAACAAGCGTTAGAGCCGCTTCATTATTACAGTACGGCACAAGCTCAAAGCTTAATGCCTACTATTAAGCATTATACTACTCGAAGTACTAAACAACTGAACCTCGTAGTGATCATTTTAGAAAGCTTCTCTAAAGAGTTTACCGGCATTGGAGGATTATAAAAAGTTATACCCCTTTTTTAGATTCTTTAATGGCACAATCACTAGTCTGTACCCAAGCCTTTGCTAATGGTTATCGCTCTGCAGAAGGGATTCCTGCTATCTTGTCGGGCATACCTAGTTTACAAGAAGAGCCTTTTACCACTTCACAATATGGGGCTAATGCTATAGGTAGTTGGGCTAAATTATTGAAAGCTCAGGGCTATCAATCTAGTTTTTATCATGGGGGTACTAATGGTACCATGAGTTTTGATGTCTATGCCAAGAGTGCTGGATTTGACCACTACAAAGGGCGAAATGAATATGCACATGATGAAGATTATGATGGTACTTGGGGGATATGGGATATTCCTTATTTAGATTATTGTGTCAAAGACATTAGCCAAAATTTAAAACCGCCTTTTATAGCTTCAATATTCACATTAAGCTCGCACCCTCCTTATGTGCTCCCAAAAGCCTATCAAGATCAGTTTCCTAAAGGCACGCTGCCTATCCACCCTGCCATAGCCTATACTGATAGAGCCTTGTCTTTATTTTTTAAAGCAGCTCAAAAACAAAGTTGGTATGAGCATACATTATTTGTCATCGTAGCCGATCATTGTTCTCCATTATCTACAGATGCTTATTATAATTTTCATCAAGGGCGTTTTGCGATACCCTTATTATTTTATTGCCCCTCAGATAGCAACCTTAAAGGCCGCTATGATAGCC
>JBDHYE010000096.1:0-6226 GCA_039811245.1 Chitinophagaceae bacterium
GGCACAGATACCGCCTGTTTTTTGTGCTTCGGCAATGGTATGAATGGCGATAGTGGTTTTACCAGAAGATTCTGGTCCATAGATTTCAATAATCCTACCTCTAGGGAAACCGCCTACACCCAATGCCACATCAAGTCCTAAGGAGCCTGAGCTGATAACTTCTAAATTTTGTTCTTGTTTTTCGCCCAATAACATTACTGAGCCTTTGCCAAAATCTTTTTCAATCTTGTCTAATGCTAGTTTTAATACTTTTTGTTTTTCGTCTTTTACCGCAGCCATACTGTGAATATTTATTTTAAAATTTGGATTTACGTTTAAAAAATCAAATGTAAGCCATGAATGTTTTATAAAGTTGCTGTTTGCTAAAATAAAAATATTAGGCTGTAAGCATGAGGGGTCGGGCCAGCTGTAACCCAAAGGCTTAAGCGATAATTTAGAGTTAGGCAGTTTCTATTTGAAAAGCACATACAACTCATTAGTATAAAAAAAATATCACACAGGCAATTTTTAAAACTTGTACTTTTGCGTAGCGATTAGATTATTCACATTTTAAACTATAAAAATAAAAAAATGAAAATTACCGTAGTAGGCGCTGGAGCAGTAGGCGCCACTTGTGCAGACAACATTGTACGCAGAGAATTAGCAGAAGAAGTAGTATTATTAGACATTAAAGAGGGTTTTGCAGAGGGTAAAGCTTTAGACATTACCCAAACCGCTTCATTGTTAGGATTCAACACTCGTGTAACGGGTGTAACCGGCGATTATAGCAAGACCGCAGGATCTTCAGTATGTGTGATCACATCGGGTATTCCTCGTAAACCCGGTATGACCCGTGAAGAGCTGATTGGCACTAATGCCAAAATAGTTGAAAACGTAGCTAAGAGCCTTTTAGAACATTCTCCCAATACGATTATTGTGGTGATCTCTAACCCTATGGATACGATGACTTATTTAGCACTTAAATCTACCGGATTACCCAAAAACAGAATTATTGGTATGGGTGGTATTTTAGACAGTTCTCGTTTTAAAACCTATTTAATGAAAGCATTAAATTGTTCACAAGACGATTTACAAGCTACTGTAATAGGTGGTCATGGCGATACTACAATGATCCCTCTAACCCGTTTGGCTAGCTTAAACGGTACAGCGGTATCTAACCTATTAAGCAAAGAGCAATTAGACCAAATAGCTGCCGATACAATGGTGGGTGGTGCTACACTTACCAAATTAATCGGAACTTCTGCTTGGTATGCACCAGGAGCAGCTGGAGCGGTATTAGTAGAGAGTATCGTAAGAGATCAAAAGAAAGTGTTCCCTTGTTGTGTATATTTAGATGGCGAATATGGTCAAAAAGATATTTGTATCGGTGTACCGGTAGTTGTAGGCAAAAGCGGTTGGGAAAAAATCATCGATTTCAAATTAAATGAAGAAGAGCAAGCTGCATTCCAAAAATCTGCCGATGCAGTAAGACACATGAACAGTGTATTGGATACGCTATAATTAAGTAACAAAGCTTTAGAAAAAGGTACTTTATGTTTTTAAAAACAGAGTACCTTTTTTGTTTTTTTTATCGCTTTAAAATAACATAACTTGCGAAAGCGTTTTATGAGTCCAATCTAGCAGTTGGGCGATATGCTAATAAATGTGTGCCAGAACTAAGTTGGGTTCAGTAAAATGAGTTAATTTGAGAATATGGTAGAAAAAAATCTTTACATCATAGCAGGTTGCAACGGAGCTGGTAAAACAACGGCTTCTTATACGATTTTGCCAGAAATAATTGAGTGTAAAGAATATGTAAATGCTGATGAAATAGCAAAAGGTCTTTCTCCATTTCAGCCTGAAAAAGTCGCATTTGAGGCAGGTCGAATCATGATAAATCGGATTAATGAACTTTTAACAAACGGAAACACCTTTGCTTTTGAAACAACACTCTCAACCCGAAGTTATAGACAGAAAATAGAAAGAGCTAAGAAAAAGGGATATAATACGACCTTATTGTTTTTCTGGCTTAAAAATGTTGAACTTGCCAAAGAACGAGTGAAAACCAGAGTTTTAGAAGGCGGGCACAATATTCCCCCTGACGTTATAGAAAGAAGGTATTTGAAAGGCATACAAAACCTTTTCAATATATATTTACCCATTATTGACGGTGTATTTATATTTGATAATTCGTATGGTTATCCTGAATTAATTGCTCAACAAACATTAGGAGAAAAAGTAGAAATTATGAACACGAAAAAATTTAATGAATTAAAAAGATACTTATGACCAAGAAAGAAAAACAGTTAGAATTTAAAGACAAACTACTAAAAGGTTTGGAAAAAATGTACACTAACCTTATTGAATATAAAAGACAAAAAAATAGTGTACTTGTGGTTATGAAAGGTGATAAAATTGTGAAAGTTAAACCGTAAAAATTAAGCACAATCGCCCAACAAACAAATTGGCAAGAGAGCGGGTGAACGGCTTCGATTGAACAATTACCTTTGGTGTTGCTTCGCGGTGTTCAAAGTTGAAAGATTGTAATACTATTCAACTTCAGTGCTTAAAGTCTGCTCCCTCGCCAATTTACCTATCGTTGGAGCACAACTATTGAACCTAAAAAAGCTAAAGAAAATAATATATTTTAGTTTAAAGAGTGGGAAGGTTTGTGGTTAGGGGTAACATTTTCATAAACAATAAATAACCTCTAAAAAAACCAACAAATAACGATTTAATAAAATTGAACGTATTGATTCCATTTGACTAAATATAAAATATGTAACAGTACTGTGTTAGAGCTTTAATCTTTATGCGTTACAATCCACAAATAGACTAATTTTGTGGTATTGTATACTAGTAAAAACTGTACAGCACTTGAACACAAATAATAAAAATCAAACCTTAAAAACACAAATCAACCAAAAACCCAAACGAATTTGAATCCGAATATTGCCAATCTTATATTATTTATCATAAGCTTTATTGCTGGTTTGCTGGCAATGCGTTTTACCTTGGTAGAGAATAAAAAAATGAATCTGTTATTAGCGTTTTCAGGTTCTTTTTTATTAAGTATCACCCTTGTGCATCTCATTCCCGAAACGATAGAAGAGAGCGGTCACAAGGCAGGAATGTATATCTTAATCGGTTTCTTTTTGCAATTTTTCATTCAGCGCTTTACGCATGGTATTGAGCATGGTCATGCACATTTTCACCATACAGAACATCAGCATCAATTTCCGTTATTTTCAATCTTAATAGGTTTATGTGTGCATGCGCTAATGGAGGGTTTCCCATTAGGCTTTAATTACCGTATGCCCCATACAGATAGCTCCTTATACTGGGCAGTAGCGCTGCATAAGCTACCCGAAATCGTAATTGTAGCAACGATGCTTAAAAGCGCTTATGGATTTGGGTTTAAGTCTTTGAGCTTATTAATCTTATTTGCCTTATTAACCCCATTAGCCAGCGTATTGGCCATATTTTTAGGCGAAAAATATTTTGCAGTAAACCATCTTCTTAGTGCTGTTATCCCTATGGTAGCAGGGGCGTTTATCCATATAGGCACAACCATACTGTATGAGAGTGGTACCAAACAGCATACCCATTCTTGGCCTAAGCTTTTGGCTTTTATTTTAGGTTTTGCGCTTGGAGCTACCGGTCTGCTGGGTCATGCTTAAAACGCAGTATTGCGAAAGCAGAAAAATTATCTGTGATTAAAATAGATAAAATAGAAGAGAAGCCTGAATAAAATTTTACCTTTGCAGCACTAGTTGTACTCATTAGAGTCGCTAAATACCTAAAAATCGAACAAAAATATAATGGGATTTTTTGATAAACTTTTTAAACGCAATAAAGAGCAGGAGGAGCAGAAAGTAGTATTAGATGAAGGTTTGAAAAAAACCAAAGAAGGTTTTTTTTCGAAAATCACTAAAGCAATAGCCGGTAAAGACAAGGTAGATGAAGAGGTATTAGATCATCTTGAAGAAGCCTTAGTAAGTGCCGATGTGGGCATTGAAACCACTATCGAAATCATCAAAAGAATTGAAGAAAAAGTAGCACGCGAAAAGTATGTAGGTACCGCAGCACTTAACGATTTATTGCAAGAGGGCATCATGAGCATGCTAACCGATGCACCCACTAATGAATTTGAACAATTTGAGCTCCCCAAAGATAAAAAGCCTTATGTACTCTTAGTAGTAGGTGTAAACGGAGTGGGCAAAACCACAACTATAGGCAAGCTGGCTTATAATTTTAAAAAAGCAGGTAAAAGCGTACTCTTAGGCGCTGCCGATACCTTTAGAGCGGCAGCAGTGGACCAATTAACGATATGGAGTGAACGAGTAGCGGTGCCTATTGTTAAAAAAGAAATGGGGAGTGACCCCAGCTCTGTAGCTTTTGATGCGGTACAGAGTGCAATAGCTCGTGAAGCGGATATTGTAATTATTGATACCGCAGGGCGACTACACAATAAAGCCCACCTCATGGAAGAATTGAGCAAAATAAGAAGAGTAATCGGTAAAAAAATACCCGATGCACCGCATGAAGTGCTGCTTGTGCTTGATGGCAGTACAGGTCAAAATGCTTTAGAACAAGCCAAACAATTTACTGCTGCAACACAGATTAACTCTTTAGCGATAACCAAATTAGACGGTACCGCCAAAGGGGGCGTGGTTTTAGCAATAGCCCACCAATTTAAAATACCCGTAAAATATATTGGTGTGGGTGAGAAAATGGACGATTTACAAATTTTCAATAAAATGGAATTTGTAGATAGTCTTTTTAATATGCACTCTTAAGTGCTTAGGGGATTGGATTATAATTTTCCACAATAGTTAAAAACATATTTTGCTTTTGCCGGCAAATATTTTACCTTTGTTTGTCAATTTTTTAGAAAAGAAGTATTATACCTAAAGACGAAAGATTTTTAAAATGAAAATGAACACTACATTACTCAGTATCCTACTTGTACTCAGTGCTGTGCTATCACGCATAGTTTGTGCAGAAGTAGCTGCTTTTAATTTTGCCCCTATAGTGGCTATAGGTTTAATAAGCGGTATGTTAGTAAAGAATGTGAAGCATGCATTTCTTATCGCTTTATTAGGGCAGTTTGTAGCCGATATTTATTTTGAAATTTTTAAAACTGCTGGTAATGTAGGATTCTACGGCACTGCGCAACTTTTTGTATATGCCGGATTAATTTTTGCCACTATGAGTGGACGTATCTTTAACCGTGTAAATGTTCAAAACGTATTTGGTGGTACCCTTATCGCATCGTTTTTGTTTTTTGTAGTATCTAATTTAGGTGTGTATTTAAGTGGTTATTATGGTTATACTTGGCAAGGCTTTGTACAAAACTATGTCAACGCAATACCCTTCTTTAAAAACAGCTTAATAGCAGATATGGCAGCCAGTGCACTCTTCTTTGGTTTATATTTTACATTTAAACCTTTACTTAAAAATAAACTAGCTACTGCTTAATTTTAAACTTAACTATTTTAAAAAACACTCAATTAATTATTATATCAAAATGGCTAAAAAAATCAAACCTACAGGACGTCAAAAAAGCATATTAATCGTGCATGCCTTAGTATTTGCAGTAGTAACATTTTTAATGTGGACTTTATACGATAAAGGAGCTACATCTTGGGTTTATCCTTGGCCCGCTTGGATTACAGCCGCATGGGGTTTAGGATTAGTAGGTCATATCTGTGCCCTATTTACCAGTTACGAAGATCATGGCATGGACGAGTTTCATAGAATGAGTCAAAACTAGTTGAACTAACAATATTCATTGAGAAAGCATTGCAAATAGATTTTGCAATGCTTTCTTATTTTAAGGTATCTTAAAATATATTTCATTAAATTACCCTTCAAGAAATTGGAATAATTAAAATATAAACGTATTATTGAGAATTGAAACAATAATTGTTCATCAAAATATTTTAATTCAACTATGCAAGACAAAAATATAGCCTTAGTTACTGGGGGCACCGGAGGATTAGGAACTGCCATTTGCAAAAGATTAAGCAAAGATGGTTATAAAGTCATCAGCAGTTATCACAACCCTGAAAAAGCAGCTAAATGGAAAGAAGCAATGCTAAAAGAAGGTTTTGATATTGCTATGTATCCAGTAGATGTAAGCGATTATAATGCGGTAGTACAAATGGTGCAGCAAATAGAGCAGGAAATAGGAAAAATCGACATTTTGGTAAACAATGCCGGCATAACAAAAGATGGGCAATTT
>JBDHYE010000097.1:0-6220 GCA_039811245.1 Chitinophagaceae bacterium
GCAGCGTATTATTATTATTTAAACGCAAAATTGGAAAATTCCGAAAAAAAGCTCACCTTTGCCGCCCAATTGTTTTTAGACCTTGCTCGAAGAGAGCATGATGCAACAGTAAGACAATGGGAAGCAAGCAATGCTATAGCGGCTTTTGGGCAGATTTTAGAAATTAATCCTAATAACGATACAGCAAAATTGAGCTTAGCAGAATGTTATTTTGGCACTGGTGATGCTATGAAAGGTGTAGTATTGGTGAAAGAAATTACCTCTAAAGACCCAGAAAATGTAGCGGCAAACTTACTGTTAGGGCAAGAAGGTTTGGTTTCTCAACAGTTTGACAAAGCTAAGGTTAGATTTGAAACTGTTCTAAAAAAAGAACCTAAAAATCTGGAAGCTATGCTAGGGCTTGCTGAGAGTTTAAAAGCCTTGGGAGAAAAAGATAAAGCGAAAGCAATCTTAGAAGATTGTAAAAAACTCATTGATAATCCGGAGTTTAAAAAGGATATCGACAAATTTATAGAATCATTTTAACAATATTTAGTAACAATAAATTATTTAGATTATGCCTTGTGGTAAAAAAAGAAAACGTCATAAAATAGCTACTCACAAACGTAAAAAGCGTTTAAGAAAGAACCGTCATAAAAAGAAATAAATAAAATTTTTTTAGAGCGAGTACTATTCTGATGTACTTAAGTTTGACCTTAAGTACGCTCAATATCTATAAGTATTTTTAATACTTTAGAATCTAATAGTATTTATTTTTTCAGCAAAGTCTTTATTTTTTTGCTTCAAAGCTTAAACATAAGGCTTTGCTGAAAATTATTTCTAATTTATTTTGTTGGAAAATTAGCTTATCGCCCTTTTTTCTAAGTATAAAAAGGGGCGGTTTGATTTTTTAATTTTTAAAACAAAAGGTAGCTTGTGAACAAAGAACTTATAATAAACGCTTCAGAAGATGGGGTAGAAATAGCCCTCTTAGAAGATAAAAAATTGGTAGAGCTCCATTATGAACAGGGCATCGACGATTTTGCTGTAGGCGATTTATTTCTTGGGAAAGTAAAAAAATTAATGCCCGGATTAAATGCAGCTTTTGTAGATGTGGGTTATGAAAAAGATGCTTTTTTACATTATACAGATTTAAGTCCTCAATTCAATTCATTACTTAAATTTACAAAACAGTCGCTCGAAGGGAATACCCCTTGGGCTAACAATTTTGGTCAATTTCAGATAGAGCCATTAATCCAAAAAGCGGGTAAAATAACCGATGTTATTCAGCAAAAACCTGAAATTGTAGTACAAATATTAAAAGAGCCCATTTCTGCTAAAGGACCAAGGTTAACTTGTGAAATTGCATTACCGGGTCGTTTCTTAGTATTGATGCCCTTTTTAGACTCTGTATCGGTATCTCGTAAAATACACTCTCACGAAGAGCGTAAGCGCTTACAAAAAATAGTAGAAGCGGTAAAACCTAAAAATTATGGTTTAATCGTGCGTACTGCCGCAGAAGGTAAAGGCACTGAAGAAGTTCAAAAAGATGTAACAGACCTAATACAAAAATGGGAACAGTTACAACAAGGACTTAAAGATGCTAAAGCCCCTCAAAAAATTTTAGGTGAGCAAACCAAAACAACCTCTATTTTAAGAGATCTATTGAATGAAAGCTTTCAAAAGGTAGTATCTAATGATAAAAAAATAGCCGATTCTGCTAAAGACTATATCCTTAGAGTCGCTCCCGAAAAATCTGATATTGTATCCTACCATAACTCGTCAATGGATATTTTTGATCAATATGGTATCAGCAAGCAGGTAAAAGCTTCATTTGGACAAAATGTAAGTATGCACAGTGGTGCTTACTTAATCATTGAGCATACAGAAGCTCTACACGTAATAGATGTTAATAGTGGTACCCGTAGTGCAGAAGCCGGACAAGAACAAAATGCCTTAACCACAAACCTTGAAGCGGTAGCAGAGATTGCCCGCCAAATGCGTTTGCGCGATTTAGGTGGAATTGTAATAATTGACTTCATAGATATGAAATTGCCCGAAAATAAGAAGATTATTTTTGATGCTATGGAAGCTGCTATGAAGGCCGATAGAGCTCGCCATACTATTTTGCCAATTTCAAAATTTGGGTTAATGCAGATTACACGTCAAAGACTGCGCCCTGAATTAAATATCAATACCTCTGAAGAGTGTCCCTCTTGTAAAGGCTCCGGAAAAATTGGTCCAAGTATCTTATTAGCCGATAATATCGAAAAAGATTTACGTTTCTTAATTGACCAAGGGCATAAATCACTCAACTTAAAAGTACATCCTATTGTAGCAGCCTATCTTACTAAGGGCTTATTTTTCTCGTCAATTAAACATCAATGGCGAAAAAAATATAAATGCAAACTAGAAGTAAGTACAGATAATCATTTGGGGCTTACTCAATTCCAATTTTTTGACCAGCTCAATGAATGGATTCAACTTTAATAAAGAAATTTAAAACAAAAAACGCTTCTCTAATTTAATGGAGAAGCGTTTTTATTTGAGCTAATTTTATTGGTTTGAAATGTATAGCCTTTGCTATAAAATTATTTATGAATTATAGCCTTTATATTATTTTTTCAATGAAAAAGAGGTCTCAAGATTGTATTTAAAATTATTGTTCTCAAGATATTTAAAACCAATAAGCTTTAAAGTGCCATCAGAAGTATATTGTAATTTGCCGTCTTTTTTTGATACATAAATATATCCTCCTGTAGCCCAATAATAATATACAGAATTACCTCCACCGGCATCGCCTTGCACTGTTATTTGTACTGTAATAGAGTCTTTGCCAAAAGAAGTGGTACTTTTTGAAATTGGATATTTTACATATTCACCCTCTTTAACACTATCCATGATATTAGCCACGTTTGTGTTTTTATAATAGGATAGCCCCAGATTGCAATAGCCAAAGTTTAATTTAGAAAATGGTTTTGATAAACCTACACTAGCACCATCTAAATTAATATTTAAGGCATCAGCACTACCATCAAAATCTTGACTGTTCACTTTCCAGTACATATTGGCTGGTGGTGTAAACGTGTTTGTTGTAGGGTTATTGTTATTTGTTTTATTATCTTCTTTTTTACAAGAATAAATAGATAATGAACCTATAATGAGTAGGCTCCAACTGAGTAATAAAAGTGTCTTTTTCATTTTAATATTATTTTAATTGTGAAAGAATGACACAAAAGTAACAGTACACTAATAACCCTGCAATACCTAAAAAGTGGTAATTTATTACACTTTATTTTTGTTGTATGCGCATTGCGTTCAATATGGCTAAAAGGGCTACACCCACATCGGCAAAAACGGCTTCCCACATAGTAGCCAGTCCAAAGCTGCCCAAACCGAGTATGGTAAATTTTACAATAAACGCCAAGGCAATATTTTGTTTTACAATTTTTTGAGTGTCTTTGGCAATAGATAGGGCTTGAGGTATTTTTTTCAATTCATCATTTTGGATCACAATATCAGCGCTTTCTATTGTAGCATCGCTACCTAGTCCTCCCATGGCTATTCCAATATCACTCAGTGTTACTACAGGGGCATCATTCACACCATCGCCTACAAAAGCCACTACTTGCTGTTTGCTTTTTGCGGCTTGTACTTTTTGAATTTTATCTTCAGGTAGTAAATTTCCATAAGCATTTTGGATACCAACTTGTTGAGCCACTTGGTTTACTGCGGCTTGTTGGTCGCCACTCAAGATACTACATGAAATGCCCCTATTTTTTATCTCTTGAATACTTTCTTGAGCATCATCTTTTATTTGATCTGCTAAAACAATATGTCCTAGATATTGACCATTCCAAGCTATATAAACAATACTTTGACCGGCTATTATTTCTAAGTTTTGATAGGTTATTGTATTGCTTTTAAGCAGTTGTTCATTGCCTATTAAAAAGGTTTTAGCGTTTACCAATGCTTCAATGCCATGCCCTGGTATTTCTTTTATCTGTTCAATCGTAGCAGAAGTTTCGTTAGCTTGAATGGCGTTACAAATAGCTTTAGCAATAGGGTGACTGCTAGTGGCTTCTAAGTGTTTTACGATAGCCAAGAGATCTGTTTGGGTATGTTGAGTGTTGTTAATTTCAATATATTGAACACTAAAAGCACCTTTAGTAATTGTACCAGTTTTATCTAAAAAGAGATGATTTAAACGGGCTAAAGCATCTAAATATTGACCACCTTTTATTAAGATACCCTTTCTGCTGGCAGCGCCTATACCACCAAAATAACCTAAGGGTATTGAGATGACCAAAGCGCATGGGCAAGAGATCACTAAAAAAACAAGTGCCCTGTAGAGCCATTCTGAAAAATTATAAGGACTCACAAAAAACATCGGTAAAATAGTTAGCAATACCGCAAGGATAACCACTATGGGAGTATAGATTCTTGAAAATTTACGTATAAATTTTTCTGTTGGAGCTTTTTGTGCAGAAGCATTTTGAACAAGGTTTAAAATGTTACTAAGCTTACTATCTTCAAAAACTTTTGTAACTTGATAATTACAAACTACTTGTTCATTAATCATACCTGCTAACACGGTATCCCCTTTTATTTTATGTTGTGTTAAGGCTTCTCCAGTCAGTGCAGCAGTGTTAAAATAGGCTTCATTGCTTAGTAAGATACCATCTAAAGCTAGTTTATCTCCAGCTTTGAGTTGTATGATTTGACCTGCTCTTGCTTCTTTAGCAGGGATAGTTTTACTGTCTTTACCTTCAATTACTGTAACGGTATCGGGTCTTTGATCTATAAGTTGTTCTATGTTTTTTTTAGCTTTTCTTAAAGCATTAGTTTGAAATAATTCACCAATAGTATAGAATAGCATAACGGTTACAGCTTCTGGGTACTCAGCTATTGCAAATGCGCCAACTGTGGCGATACTCATTAATAAAAATTCTGAAAAAATATCTCCCTTGCAGATACTTTTAAAGGCTTCAAGAAATACTGGAATCCCAACCGGTAAAAAACTAATGAGGTAGGCTGCTGTACGGATAGAGCCTACAAACCAAGTGTTTTTTATAATATGGTCAAAACTTAAACAGAGTGCTAGTAGCAAAGCAGAAATGATAACAAAATATAAAGGTTGATTGTTATGCTCGTGCTGATGTTCATGATCATGATCATGTGCATGGGTATTATCGTGTTGATGTTTTTTATCTTTTGTGTGTTTACATTTTGAACTAGTATTTTGCTCTTCTGTGCTTGATGCATCTTGTAAAAGCTTTTTAGCACCTGCATTGGTATAAATCTTCTCTTCTAATGTACAGCAGAGTTGCTTACCATTTTTATCATAAATATGTTGATGTTCCATAAGGATTATGTTAGTGTTGATGGGCTCCAGTATTGCTTAATTTGGCATTTAAAAAGAATGCTCCTTGGGTTACAAGCGCAGCATTGTGAGGAACATCTTTTACAAAGTTAATAGCAGTAAAACCCATTGCGCTTACTCCTTTTATTATTTCTAAACGCTCATAAAATACATCTGGTTTTTGAGCCATTGCTTCATGTGCTTCATCATTATGTTGATGTGTATTTTCAATTGTTACTTGTTTATCTGTCTTGCAGAATACATAATATTTCCCTTGATCTTCTACGATAGCGGCATCGGGTACGGCAGGCATAGTAGCGTTATTTAAACTCACAATACCAGTTATATTCATGCCATCAATTAAGTTATCTTTTTTACTGAGTACTTCTGCATGCACTGGTATAGTTTTGCTTTCATTTTCAAAAGAAGCACCAATACTAAACACTTGGGCATCGTATTCTTGTGTGGGGTTATTGGTTAAGGTGAAATGTATGATTTGACCTACTTTTAATAGGGGTAGATCTTTTTCAAAAATCTGTAGGTCTAAGTGAAGTGAGCTATTATCAACAATTTCGGCTAAGGGAGAAGAGACATCAATGTAGGAGCCGATTTGTGCAAATACTTTACTGATAACGCCTTTGATGGGACTTTTTATGGTTAAAGTAGATTGGATATGGTGTTGTTGTATTTGTTGAATGGGTATCCCCATTAAACCAAATTGGCTTTCTAGTGAAGCTTTTCGGGCTTTAAGGCTTTTTAGTTCTGCTTGTGCATTTTGTAAATTTTTTAAAGCACCAGCACCTCCTTCAGATAATTGTTTTTGACGCACTACTTCTTGTTCTGCAAAAATGAGTTTGGCATCGATACTTAAATATTCTT
>JBDHYE010000098.1:0-6199 GCA_039811245.1 Chitinophagaceae bacterium
AGATGAACGCCAAAGTTCGTGAAATGATAAAAGAAGCATTACAGAGTGACGGAGTAGAAGAAATTTTCAAACTCGGTAACGAAGCAGAAACTGAACAAGACATTTTTGATGAAGACTATTTGGCCAAGATTGAAAAAATTAAATTACCAAACACCAAAATCAAATTGCTCCAACAACTATTGGCTAAAGTAATTGGAGAAATCAGAAAAGTAAACAAGGTAAAAGGCATTGACTTTTCAAAGAAAATGCAAGCCTTAGTGGAACGATACAACAATCGTGATGCAAACGACATTCTGAGAAGTGAAGTCTATGAAGAAATGGCAAACGCCCTGACTGACTTGATTTGGGAGGTTCACAAAGAATTTTCAGCAGGTGACGAATTAGGAATAAACTTTGAAGAAAAAGCATTCTACGACATTCTGAAAGAATTGTGTAAAAAGTACGATTTCACTTATCCGGAAGAAAAACTCATTGACTTATCCAAAGCCGTAAAAGAAATAGTTGACCAGCAAGCCAAATTTCCCGATTGGAACAAGCGAGAAGACATTAAATCAGCTTTAAAAGTTGAGCTTATTCTCTTGCTTGACGAGTTTGGTTATCCACCAGTAGAGAGTGACGAAGTGTATGTTGAGATTTTTGAACAAGCAGAAAATTTTAAGAAAAATCAGAACTAATAAGTTTCCAAAAAAATAGTACAGTTTAAAAGTAGAAAAAAATTTACCTTTAAAAACTGTAAAGCCTTAGCCTTTAATTGATGATATACGATTGTTGATTTTAGTTTTGTAACCTGTGAAATGGGTTCATCTGAGTGGTGCTAAAAATAAGAAGCGACTAATTACAATCTTCATTTTTTAAATAAAAAATTAGTCTAAACGACTCATTAAATTTCTACTATTTTAGATATCGTTTTAGGTATTGGCGATGGGTGGGGGTTTTAGTACTGTCGCTCAATCGAAGAACAGAAGCTGAACCTTGCACTTCAGTTGATACTAAGCCGTTCAGCCCGCCTATTGCACAGTTCATGTTAGCGGAAGGTGTTTATTCCTTTCCTTTTTTAGGTTTCTTTTTTGCTTCTTTAAGAACTTTTTTCTCGTCACTATCTAGTTTTCGTTGCAGTTTCTTTACATCTTCGGCTGGTGGTAAATTCTCAGGAATAATGCCTCTGTTTGTTAGCATATTTCTAACTGCTAAGTTATTATCAATATGCTCTTTTTCAATTTTAGATTGTCCTTTTAAATCCTTACTTTGAACATTAAGTCCTGTCATTTCTGCAGCTAAATCTTTCGCTTTTATGCTAATTGTAGGTAGAAAGTCTGCTACGGGTCTATTGTCAGGAACTCCCATTTTCTTCTTTAGCATTTGAGTATTTAGGCGAAATAAAGCTTGGTCTCCCTTACTTCTAATAATTGCAAAGCCTTGACTATCTACACCTCTCTCGTATAGAACACCTGATAATTGTTTTTCTGTTTGACTTAGTTTTTCTCGTGCTTTGACACGTTCAAATTCTAATAATCTTTGTTCTACAAGCTCTGCTCTTCTTGTTTGAACTGCAAAATAGTTTTGTGCAAATGAAATTTCTTCCTTTCGACTATCTCCATTTTGAGCTATTAAGTAACACGCATATCTTGTCAATAGAATATCATCTATTTCTTTTTCAGCTCCTTTTGGCATTGGTATCGTTTTCCTGATGTCAGGAAAATGATATTCTATTTGTTCACCAACATTTTTACAAGCGTCTTTTGCTTTTTCGATAACTTTTTCGAAGTTTTCCCACTTGCTATAACCAAGAAGCACTTGTAAATCTCGTGCACTCCAACATTCAACACCTTCAAGTTCAGATGCTGCATTTTCAAATTTATGGAATAAGTCTTATATTTCTTCCAATTTCATTGTGTCTGTAAATAATTCCAACAAATTTACAAAAAAGATATTGATTTTGGGCTGACGGTTGCTTAGTTACACTTTCCGCTAACGCTTATGTGTAGCCAGTATTAGTCGTTCAAGCTGTTTTCAATATCCATTTGTTGATGTAAAACTCTGATGATCTCAATGAGGTTTTTATTGATTTTGTAGAAAATAAAATGCGACTTCACTTTTGAGCGTAAATAGCCTTTTCTTAGGTGAGAATAATCTTTCCCAGTGTCAGGATTTTCGGCTAAGTATTCGATTTCGTCCAGTATAAGATTGTAATATCTGTCCGCTTGTTCAACAGACCAAGTTTCATAGGTGTAAAGCCAAATATTTTCGAGGTCATTTTGAACTTCATAACTTATTTTAAACATCATCATTCTGTGATGTGTTTTTGATGAAGCGTTTTTAGCAAGTCATTTCTATTGAAATCTTTTACAAAACCAGACTTTTCTCCTTTTTTGAGTTCTTTAATAAGTTCTGCTTTCTTAGTTTCTTCGTGTTCAAACATTCTCAATGCAGCTCTTACAACCTCACTGGCAGACGAAAATTTCCCAGATTGAACTTGTTGATTGATGAAAGCTTCAAAATAATCTCCTAATAATATTGAAGTGTTTTTCGCCATTGCTTTATGTGTTTTGTCAAAGATACCAAATGTTGGTATTTTAGGCAAATTTATCAAATTGATTTTAAGCTGGAAGAGGCGTTATTTTTTATTAGCTTTCACATAACTGCTTACGCATAACACATTGATGATTTACGATTGATGAATTACGAATTAAGAATTACGAATTACGATTGAGGATTTTGGTTTTTAATCTGTGAAATGGGTTTATTTGCTTTGTTCTAAAAATGGGAAGCTTTCATGAGTATAAAAATTGTTTGTTTAAAATTTTGTACATAATTTTGTACATAATAAGATACTTAATTATGTTAATTGCCAGTGTTACAGATTTTAGAAAAGATATAAAATCCTACTTAGACAGAGTAGCTAAAAATTTTGAAACCCTTATCATAAATCGCGGAAAAGATGAGGGCATTGTTGTGATCTCCCTTAATGAATACAATTCTTTAATGGCTACCAACCATGAACTGTCTTCTCGCAAAAATGAAAAGCGATTAGATGCTGCAATAGAAAAACTGAATAAAGGCAATTCATCTGAAAAACAACTCATCGAAGATTAATATGAAATATATTTTCGTAGATGAATCTTGGGAAGATTATTTGTATTGGCAAAAAACCGATAAAAAGAAACTTAAAAGGATAAATGATTTATTAAAAGACATTTCGAGAAATCCTTTTGATGGAGTAGGAAAACCTGAACCTTTGAAACATAAATATGCAGGATTTTGGTCACGAAGAATTGATGATGAACACAGATTAATTTACAAATATGAGGAAGGTAAAATTTTAATTGCAAAATGTAGATTTCATTACGATTAAGTATCACGCAAGGATTACCTCTATTTTTTTATTGACGAATTACCAATTAAGAATTACGAATTAAGAATTACGAATTAAGAATTACCAATTACGAATTACGATTGAAGATTTTGGTTTTTGACCTGTTAAATGGGTTTATTTGAGTGGTACAAAAATGGGGTACCTACTAGTACCTTAACATTTTAATATTAGTATCAATAAAAATTGAGAGGCCTATATATAAATTTGATTTTAGTTTATTCATAGAATCGCTATTTTTGCTCAAACTGATAAAAATTAATACATGGAAAGCACAAAAACAGTGGTGAGCATCTATACCGAAATGACCCCAAACCCCGAAACAATGAAGTTTGTGGCCAATAAATTACTCTATCCGAGTAAGAGTATCGATTTTCAAGAAGAAGCCGATGCTGCCCCCTCTCCTTTGGCCAAAGAGCTCTTTGCGTTTCCGTTTATACGCAGCGTATTTATAGCCAGCAATTTTGTTACACTCACTAAGACTTCTAACACACAGTGGGAAGATGTAATCCCAACAATTAGAGAATTTTTAAAAGAATACTTAGAAGCCGGCAAAACCATTATCAATGAAGATGAAATAGTGGTGAAAAAAGTAGAAGCTCAAATACCCGAAAATGATAAAGATGTAGTAGAGCGCATTAAAGAGCTGTTAGAAAACTATGTAAAACCTGCCGTTGAAATGGATGGTGGTGCGATAAGTTTTAGAGGTTATAAAGATGGTGTGGTAAGCCTTAGCCTGCAAGGTTCTTGCTCTGGCTGCCCTAGCTCTATGATTACTCTTAAATCAGGTATTGAAGGTATGATGAAACGTATGATCCCCGAAGTAACTAAGGTAGTAGCCGATGCTGAATAATCCGTATTGAGCACTTTTTTTTTAAATTCTAATATCCGACAAAAAAAAAAACCAAAGCCTAATGCGATTAGTGCTTTGGTTTTTTTTAATGTATAGCTCTAGTTAGGCTCAAAGCTTGTTCTGACAGAGCTGCTTAATCGAGTTAAAATTCTCTGGTTTTAAATCTACCCTTCTTAATACTTTATACTTGTCATAATAAAAGGCAGCCGGTACTTGGCTTAGTGAAAAATAAGATACAAAATCTGATTGCGCATCCATGGCAATAGTCATAAAGGCTAAATCTACTAAATGAAGCTCTTTGGCAAACTGCCACAAAGCCTCTTGGGGCAATGCCGCCGACAATACACATAGATTTACACTATCAAAAAAAGAAGCTTGGGTAGCAATGGACCTCAAAAGAACTTTACAGTGGCTGCACTCCGGACTAAAAAACACAAACACGGTTGGCAAACCATTTTGGATACTTTTGGTTTCAACTACATTTCTGCCATCGGCCAATACAAATTGAAAGTTAGGCATTGTATCGCCAAGATGCGGAACAGTAGCCGTGGTGATACTGCTCTGCTGCGCCCTTAATGGTGTAACCCAAATACATAAGAGTACTAAAAAGCTGAAATACTTTAGCAGTGTTTTAATCATTGTTTAAACCATTTACTGTATTTTAAATAATTCTGAGCAATACGCTCTATCTCTCCTTTTTGTAGTTCGGGACTCACTTCTTTTACTTTTTTGGCGGGCACACCGGCATAAATAGAGCCGGGAGCTACTTGGGTGCCTTCTAGTACTACTGCACCAGCAGCTATGATGCTGCCTGTACCGATATGGGCATTATCCATCACAATAGCCCCCATACCTATAAGTACATTATCTTCTACCGTACAACCATGCACAATAGCATTATGCCCAATAGATACATTATTGCCAATACGGGTTTCGGTTTTTTGATAAGTACAATGGATACAAGCACCATCTTGCACATTGACTCTATCTCCTAGAAAAATTTTATTTACATCGGCACGGATAACCGCATTAAACCATACACTGCACTGTTCACCCATTACCAGTGCCCCTACCAGTGTAGCATTGGGGGCTATAAAACAAGATTCGGGTACAGAAGGCATTACACCCTCAACTCCTAAGATTAGCGCCATTAATAATTTAATTTTTACTCCAAATATTATATTTCAAAATACACCATATTGCTCTAAAACCATCTTTCCAACCTATCTTTTTCCCTTCGGCATAGGTACGCCCATAGTAAGATATACCTACCTCATAAATGCGTACATCTTTTACTCTGCTAAGTTTAGCGGTAATCTCTGGTTCAAATCCAAAACGTTTCTCTTTTAGATTTAAGGATTGAATCATATCTGTACGGCATAACTTATAGCAGGTTTCCATATCGGTAAGATTGAGATTGGTAAGCATATTGCTCAACAATGTCAGCCATTTATTACCAATAGAATGCCAAAAAAACAAAATACGGTGTGGGTTGCCTCCAGCAAAACGTGAGCCATACACCACATCGGCAAAACCCTCTAAAACCGGCTGTAGAAGCAGATTGTACTCTCTAGGGTCGTATTCTAAATCGGCATCTTGAATAATTAAATATTCCCCCTTAGCCTTTTGGATACCAGTATGTATAGCAGCCCCTTTACCTTGGTTATACTCGTGTTTATAATAACTAATAGGTAAATCAGGATTTTGAGCTTTATAGTTTAAAATAGCCTCTTCGGTAGTATCTTTAGAGCAATCATTAACAATAATTACTTCTTTTTGGATACCTTGTGGAAGCAATACTTCTTTAATTTTATTAAGGATTAAATGAATCGTTTTACCTTCGTTATAAGCAGGTATAACAATAGAAAGAGTAAAGCTCATAAAAGATTATTTGGTACTTTTGCCTGCAAGTTACAACTTCGGATTTAAACACACGAATTGACTTAATTTTGCTATTATAAAAAAAATGGAACAAT
>JBDHYE010000099.1:0-6109 GCA_039811245.1 Chitinophagaceae bacterium
TTTCTTTTGGACACAGAGTTTTGGGCGTATTACAGGTGAAAATGTTTGGGATAATGGGGCAGACTTATCCTTCCAATTAGTAAATATGCTATGGTCTTTTCTACCTTGGATATTTATTTTACTTCCTGCTTTAGTCATAAAAGTACGTCAGCTTTTTCAACAAAAATTTAAACTCGTGCCTCAAGAAGAGTGGGTAAGTACCGGAGGTTTTATACTAACTTATTTTGCCGTAGGTTTATCTCATTACCAATTACCGCATTATATCTTTGTAGCTTTCCCATTAGCTGCTATTGTTGTAGCATCTTGTTTAGAAATGCTCTATGATATAGCCCAATTTCAAGGGTTGAAGAATGTACTGGAAAAGGTGATCAGCATTAGTGGTATCTTATTATTGGTGGGTGTCTTGTTGATACTAAGCATTGTGTTTCCAGCCCCTTGGTATGCATATGCGGCCTTAGTATTGGCTATGAGTATCTACTTTTATTTGTTTCTTAAAAAACACTTGGCAGCACGGATAATCTATCTAGGTTTTAGCGCTATTTTCTTAGTCAATATTTTTTTAAGCCAATATTTTTATCCGCAATTATTAAACTATCAAGTAGGCACCGTGATGGGTAAATATATTAAGGCGCAAGGGATTCCAGCAAATAAAATTATCGCCTATAAAATGACAGACCCTTTAAACTCGCTTCATTATTATGCACAGCAAGTGATAAGAGTAATCCGCAATACGGGTTATTTACCTTCTCAAGAAGGCGATTATATTTTAACTAGCGATGAAGGAAGAAAAGAATTAATAGAAAGAGCCTATCAATTGGAATTAGTAAAAGAAGGACAATTATTTAAAGTAAGTGAGCTGAATGCTACATTTCTTAATGCACAGAAAAGAAAAGATGCCACACAAGCTTATTATTTCTTTAAAATTATTAAAGTAGGGCAAAATCTAGCGCAATAGTTCTAAACTACTTTGTACTACTTGTGTTATGCTAATGCTTTTCATATCACTACTTACTGCTTGAAATAGATTAGGTTTTTGAGCCTTGATATACGCACTGGTATATAAGGTTCTCACATAATTAAAACCATACTCTTGATACTGTACAAACCGTTTGGCATTCACCCCATTGGCTAAAATGATGCATTTTTTTTGCAAGGCTACTGCTGCATGAGCAGCCATACTATCACCACTAATTACCAGATCAGCATCTTGTATTAATTGAAAACTTTCTATCAAACTACATTTGCCAGCATATTGCACTACTCCTGTAGCTTCGGTTATTTTTTGAGCCATATCACGCTCTGAAGGTCCACCTAAAACAACTATATTAAATTGATGCTTTTGTAAGATTTTGATACAGTTGATCCAATAGCTTAGTGGCCAACGCTTACTTTTTGCAGAAGCGCCTATGAAACAGATAATGGTATTGCCTTCTATCTTTTTCTTCTGTGGTAGTGCTAACATTGGGCGCTCAAGAGCTACCACTTCATGCGTATGAAAAGAACAAAACATTTTGTTGAAATAAAACTCATGTCCTAAGAGTTGTGCCTGAAAAAGTGTTTGATATTGGGCATTGGAATAAGTATTCCATTCTTCATAAGGAAATTGATTGGTACAGGCGATGTTTTGCTTTGCAGCAGTGGCTTTGCAGCACATATCATCTAATAGCAGTGGGCGAGAGCGCGATGGGCAAACTACTTGTTCAAAAGCTTCGTTGCGTATTTGTGTCCAAATCTGCATACGGTAGCTTTCGTTACTAAAATATTGTTTTTTATCTACCCATATACTTTGATCGCAATAGGCATAATCCCAGTTATCAAAAAGCTCTTTCCAGACAATATTGCCAATAAGCGTTATTTCATAACCTTTATACTTAGCAGCATTTCTAATAAATACTAAAACATTGCGCCATAAGATATAATCTCCAATATCATCAAGGCGAATGAGCGCCAATTTTTTTTTAGGCTCTTCAACTTTAGGCATCGGCAGTTGATCAATGCTACTTGCCCATAGCTTAGCCTGAGCTAACACTTGGGCTGCTTTTTTTTGCTCACTTTTTTTTCTTAAGCCTATACTGATCTTTCTGATTATCCCTAACGTCATCGTGGTTTATTGCATTTGGTTGATTTGTTCTTCTAGATTCATTAAGGCTTCAAAAGCTTCATCGTAGGTGCTACTTAGACTGTTTACTTGCTGTTGTATTTTTTGGTATTGCGTGTCTAATTGTTTGAATTTATCTGCTGCTTGATACACATTAGGGTCGGCTAGTGCTTCTTCTAATTGTTGTTTTTGTTGCTGCAAGCGGTTCATGTCTTCTTCCAATTTTTGAAAGTTTTTTTGTTTTTGTTGCAGTTCTTTTTTTAGATTTCTTAAAAGGTTATCGTCTGCTTTTTTGGGCTTAGGAGTCTCTACAGGTGCTGTTTTTACGGCAGTTGCTGTTTTGAGTTTTTGCTGTGCAGCTTTTTCTTGTTTATAGATCAGCCATTCGCTATAAGGTCCTTTAAACTCTTTAATTTCACCCTCTTCAATCTCCCATATCTTATTGGCTATTTTGCTGATAAAATAGCGGTCGTGCGAGACCAATACCAAAGTGCCTTGATATTTATTTAGGGCTTCAATTAGCATTTCAACACTCTGCATGTCTAAATGGTTGGTAGGTTCATCGAGCATTAAAAAGTTAGCTTTTGCTACAATGGTTTTAGCTAGAGCTACTCTTGCTTTCTCCCCTCCAGATAGTACTTTAATTTTTTTAAACACATCATCGCCGCTAAATAAGAAGCAGCCTAATATTTGACGTAATTCTACTTCTGTTTTGCCGCTACCACAAAGTTTTAATTCTTCAAGTATTTCGTTATTGATGTCTAAGGATTCTAATTGGTGTTGGGCATAAAAACTCTCTTCTACATTGTGTCCCGGCTTACGGAGTCCTTCAATAGGTTCTGCACCAGATATAATTCTTAACAAGGTTGATTTCCCTTTGCCGTTAGCACCTAATAAGGCTATTTTATCACCGCGCATGATTTCGGCATCGGTATTTTTCAAAATTTGTAATGCGCCAAAAGATTTGCTTACGTTTTCTAAAGTACAGATTATTTTGCCGGGTTGTATCGCCACATCAAAATTGATATTCATAACCGGCACAGAGGTGTCTGGGGCTTCAATTATATCAAGTTTATCTAGTCTTTTAATAGCACTTTGAGCTTGAGCGGCTTTAGTAGCTTGAGCTCTAAAGCGTTCAATAAAGCGCTCTTGTTGGCGGATATAGTCTTGCTGGTTCTCATAAGCTCTTTGTTGTAGCTCTACTCTTTCAGCTTTTTCTTTTAAGAAAAATGTATAGTTGCCGGTATAGGGCACTAAATTTTTCTGCCATACTTCAACAATTTTAATTACCATTTTATCTAAGAATTGTCTATCGTGGGATACGACTACTACAGAGCCGGGATAGCTTTGTAGATAACGCTCAAGCCATTCAATAGAGGGTAAATCTAAGTGGTTGGTAGGTTCATCTAGTAATAAGAGTTGAGGAGCTTGCAACATCATTTTTGCTAAGAGTACACGCATACGCCAGCCTCCACTAAACTGGTTATAGGGGCGTGATAGATCTTCGGTGCTAAAGCCTAATCCTTCTAACACTTCGGCAGTTTTATGCTCCATTTCATAGCCGCCAGCTAGTTCAAAATCGTGTAAGGAATGACTGTAAGCATCTAAAAGTTTTTCATCATTTGGTTGCTGTTCTAAATCGGCTAAGATTTGAGCCATTTCTTTTTCTATGGCTTGCGCTTTTTCAAAAGCCTGCATACCTACTTTAAGAATACTGTCTTGGGTTGAAAAACTTAATAAGTCTTGATTAAAAAAACCTACACTTACGTCTTTGGGTTTGTTGATAGTGCCTGAATCAGGACTATAATCGCCGGTTATTAATCGTAATACGGTAGATTTGCCTACTCCGTTTACACCCACTAAGCCTATACGTTCATTATTACCAATCTGCCAATTGACTTGGTCTAGCATGGTTCTAGCACCAAATGAAAAACTTAAATTTTGAAGGGATACTAACATAGCCTGCAAAGCTACTAAATTGCGGTCTTATGCTTATGCTAAGTTTTGAAAATATATAGGCTTTATAGCTTTATTTATTTTGGATTCTATAACCTCTCAAAAACTCTTTGATATCCATTCTCTTCTTACCCTCAAGCTGTACAGTATCTAGCATTATCCATGCATCGCTCGCTGCAAAACGTAAATAATTTTTGCCATCACTTTCATAAGTGCCACTTGGAGCAAGGTTTTCACTAGTGTCAAGATGTGCTTGATATATTTTTATAGTTTTATCTGATATTGTAGTAAATGCAGCAGGGTAGGGAGATAAGCCTCTGATGCGGTTAATCACCTCTTGTGCTTTTTGATTCCAATCTATACACATGTCTTTTTTGAAAAGCTTAGGAGCATGATATTCTTGGCTAGGGTTTAAAGCTTGAGGTGTTTCTTTAAGCGTATTGTCTTGTAGTTGTTGCACCGTTTGCACTAATAGCAAGGCCCCGGCTGCCATGAGTTTGTCATGATAAGTGCCGGCATTATCCTCAGCACTTATTGGTATTTCTTTTTGAAGTAAAATATTCCCTGTATCTATTTCATGTTTTAACTTAAATGTACTTACTCCAGATAGGGTTTCTCCATTTATAATTGCCCAGTTAATAGGGGCAGCACCTCTATATTTAGGCAGTAATGATGCATGAACATTAATAGTGCCTAAGGGTGGCATATTCCAAACAATCTCTGGCAACATTCTAAATGCAACCACCACATGTAGTTGAGCATTATAGCTTTTTAACTGATTTATAAAATTGGGATCTTTAAGTTTTTCAGGTTGAAGAATAGGCAGTTGTTTTGCTTTGGCATAGGTTTTTACAGCGGTTTCTTGTAGCTGTAAACCACGCCCAGAGGGCTTATCGGGGGCCGTTACCACTGCTAGCACATTGACGCCTGCCTCTATCAAGGCGTTTAATGAAGCCACTGCAAATGCAGGGGTGCCAAAAAAAATAACGCTGATTTCTTTTAATGTTGTACTCATGGTTTATTCGTTGTTTGGAGTACTCATGTCTGTATCTTCATTAGGACGAGTGCCTTCTTCTGCTTGTTCTTGCTCCCTGTTAAGATTCCATTCTATAATAAAATTATTGCGCCCATTGCCAATTAGAATATGAAAAAACTTTTGCTGTATGAGTTCTAGCATGGCCAAAAAGGTAAATATGGCATGCAGACGGTTCTCAAATTGGGCAAAAAGGGTTTCAAAGGGAATCTCTTTTTTCTCTTTCATCCAATCTAGTAAATAGATTCTTTGACTCTCTAAGCTATAATTGTATTTTACTACTACGTGTTGGGGCTTATTATTTCTTTCATCAAATCGTTTCATCACCTTTTCAAAGGAATTCATCAATTTGAATAAAGTAACGGTTTGGATTTCGGTGCCTTCACTATACTCTTCGCTTAGGGCTTCTAGTTCTGCTTTTACATTGCCGCGCTTTTGTAACAATTGTCGTTCTGCTTCTAGCAAAACCATTTCCTCTGAGGCTTCTTTATAGCGTTTATATTCTAATAGTTTATCTACCAACTCCTGCCTAGGGTCAATCTCATTGCCCAGCGCATCTTTCTCTCTTCTTGGCAAGAGCATTTTAGCTTTAATACGCATTAGGGTTGATACAAATAAAATAAACTCACTGGCTAATTCAATATCCAAATCTTGTGCTTGATGCATAAAATCTAAAAAATCTTGTGTGATTTTAAAGATGGGAATATTATAAATGTCTAATTCATCTCTTTCGATAAAAAAGAGTAATAGGTCAAATGGACCTTCAAACTGTGGTAATTTTATTTGGTAGCTTTCTGCCATAGCTTATTGCATCGAAACCTTAAAACTAATATTTTTTCGTTCAATGCGTTAGTAATTTTTTAAACACATCGTTTATTTTTTCTTAATAGGGAGTTTGTACTCGATTCCAAATTGGAAATTTTGACGTACTTGCAACCAGCCTAAACCTTGAAAAGGCTCTTCTTTATCCTTAACCGTATTGGTTTTGGAGTCTAAATAGGTTTTAGAATAAGGTATGGCAT
>JBDHYE010000100.1:0-6098 GCA_039811245.1 Chitinophagaceae bacterium
GGACATCAATGAACCGAAAACGCCACCATTGGTAATGGTAAAAGTACCTCCAGTCATTTCTTCCATAGTTAATTTATTATCTCTTGCTTTTTTAGCCAGCTCTACTACTTTAGCCTCAATCTCTGCCATACTTAGGCTCTCAGCATTGCGTATTACGGGCACCACTAAACCCTTAGGTGCAGATACGGCAATAGACACGTCGCAATACTCGTGATATATCACTTGGTCGCCATCAATATACGCATTTACAGCAGGCCATTCGGTCAAGGCTATAGTACAAGCTTTAGTAAAGAAAGACATAAAGCCTAGGTTCACTCCATAGGTTTCTTTAAAAGCATCTTTATAGTTTTTACGCACCTCCATAACACGTGTCATGTCCACTTCATTAAATGTAGTGAGCATTGCCGTTGTATTCTTAGCCTCTACCAAGCGTCTGGATACGGTTTTGCGTAGATTGCTCATTTTTTCTGGACGGTCTGTACGTGAAAAGCTCAGCGCTCCGCCTTTAATACCAGGCTGGTTTAAGGCCTCAAGTACATCATGTTTTAATATTTTACCCGATACACCAGTACCTTTTACTTCTTGGGCTTTTACGTTTTTGTCGCTCATGATCACTTGAGCCAAAGGGGTAGCTTTCACATCGCTTTGTGCTACTGGGCTCGCTATAGGTGCAGCAGCAGGTGTAGCTGGTTTTTCCTCTTTAGGAGCAGGTTTTGACGCAGCAGGAGCAGCAGCACCTTCTGGACGGGCAGCAGTCTCATCTATAGTACATGCTACATCACCAATATTGATGGTTTCACCAGCTTGGGCTACAATATGTAAGATCCCTGCCTGTTCTGCATTAAGTTCAAAGGTAGCTTTTTCAGACTCCATCTCGCAGAGTAGTTCATCTCTTTCTACCCAATCGCCCTCTGCTTTCAACCATTGTACAAGACTTACCTCGCTAATAGATTCACCTACGGCAGGTACTTTTATTTCAATCATTGCTAATTCAATATTTTGTTATTAAAATTCTTTTTTTCAGTCTTTTGAGTGCACGAAATTAAGAAAGCTAAAAGGAAAGGCAAAATTTAAAAAAAAATTGATGATTCCTTAATAGATTTCTTGTGAAGTAGTGCTTTTAAGAAATAAAATTAATTGTTCTAAGCTTAACGCCTCTTGTGTTCCTTTCTCAAAATCTTTAAGTCGCATGAGGTTATGTAAACGGTCGTCATTCTCTATCAGCAAGGCAAAAGGAATATTTCTGTTAAATATATATTTTAATTGTTTGTCAAATTTATGCACATCTGGGTAAATTTCTGCTGCAATACCCTCGGCGCGTAAAGCTTTTAACAAGCCTAAAGCATAGATTTCATTTTCATTACCCGTATTCACGAGCATGATTTGAGTACCCGTTTTAAGATGTTTGGGGAATAGCTCTAATTGCTCCATAAGGTCATAGATACGGTCCACTCCAAAAGAGACACCTACGCCAGAAAGGTTTTTAAGTCCAAATAAGCCCGTAAGGTCATCATAACGCCCTCCGCCACCTATACTGCCCATACTTACTTCGGGGGCTGTACAGTTTACTTCCACAATGATACCTGTATAATAACTCAAACCTCTAGCTAGAGTAAAATCTACTTGTAAACTAGATTGAGACCAATAAGCCTCGGCTAAACTTTGGTGATAAAGTAGGGTGTCTTCTATTTCTTTTATTCCAATTAATCCCTCTTGTATATTTTTAGCTTCAAACATCGCTTTAAGTGTATCAACATCTTTGATGCCAATTAAGCTAAAAAGTGCTTTGATTTGTTCTTGGTTAAAATTTTTAGCACTCAATTCTTTTTCTACACCTTCAAGACCAATTTTATCTAACTTATCTATTGCAATGGTTAAATCACTTAATTGTGTTGCTGCATCACAGTATTGTGCAATGCCCGAAAGTACTTTACGACTATTGATGCGCACCACCACTTGAGGCATTTTTAATCTATGAAATGCTTCACGATATATGTACAATAGTTCTGCCTCGTTGATTAATGCATTGGAGCCCACTACATCACAATCGCATTGCCAAAACTCTCTATAGCGCCCTTTTTGAGGACGGTCTGCACGCCATACACTTTGCATTTGATATCGCTTGAAAGGAAACTGTAAACTATTTTGGTGCATTACCACAAAACGTGCAAAAGGTATGGTTAAATCATAGCGCAGTGCACGCTCTGTAAGTTTAGGGTCATTCTTACCTGATAGTACATTTTCTAATGCGGCTCTAGTACTCTCGTGTTTTGAGGCTTCGTGCAGGCCATTATTTAATATTTTAAAGATAAGGCGGTCGCCCTCTTCACCATACTTACCCATAAGGGTTTGTAAATTTTCTATTGCAGGTGTTTCGATAGGTTGATACCCGCATTGTTCAAATACTTGTTTTAAGGTATTTAAAATATACTGACGCTTCCGAACAATCTCTGGAGAGAAATCGCGCGTGCCTTGAGGTAGTGTTGGTTTTGACATAGATTGCAAAAATACTACACTATGCCTTAATCCTAAAACTTATCCTTATTTATAAGCTAAAACAAGCGCCTTGCAGGCTGATTCGATAAGCTTAAATACAGGAGTATAGCCTATTTCAGTACCATACCAAGGGTCTGGCACATTTTTATCTGCTTGTTCAGGCAGATAATCCAGTAGTAATTTTATTTGAGCATTATACTGTTTTAAAGGTTTTATTATTTGCTCGATATCTTGTTGTACATCGCTTGCCATGGCAAGTATCAAATCATATTCTAAGGCATCTTCTTTCACAAAATCTCTAGCCCGCTGTTTACTAATATCGATGCCATGTGTTTTACATACTTTTTGAGAAAAAGGGTGCGGGGGCTCTCCACTATGGTAACGGTTGGTGCCTGCCGATGCTACTTGCCAATCAAGTTGGTGTTGTGCAATAAGCTTTTTCATGATACCCTCTGCCATTGGCGAGCGGCAGATATTACCCAAGCAGACCATTAATATTTTCATTCAAACTAAGCTTGTTTTTATTTTATAAAAGGTGCTATAAACGCCTCCAGAGCCTCTTTTGAAGGGAAAGAGCCTTCATTAAAGGCACGTTTTTTTTGTTGTTGGTAGATAAAGGTTGCTGGAATAGCACCTTCCCAGCGAAGCTCTAATTGAGGAATCCAAACTGAAGGGTCGCCAGCATCTAACAGATACACCTCTGTATCCAATTTCTTTTTATGAATAAATTTATTGAGCTTGGCCATGTCTGAAAGTTCATCTAGGCTAACAAAAATAAATTTTACGGCTTGGTTTTTATATTGCTTCATTAAATGTCTAAAATGAGGTAGTTCTGCGGCACAAGGACCGCACCATGTAGTTAAAAAATTGACCACATATACCGTATCATTCGTTTGTAATACTCTGTTCTGGTATTGTTTCAAATTAAGGAGTACCGCTTTTTGCTCTACATCTGAAGCGCTACATGAGCAAAAAGAGAAGCAGAGAAAGATACTTGTAAGGATAGCCAATGGACGCATTGTAGAAATATTTTTTACAATATTAATCGCTTTTTGAAATAATCTTGATTCTTTTTATACGCCTATTAATTTTAGGTGTAAAATAGATGTAAATTATAAATAGCCTTTACCTTTACGCTCAAATATGGAAAATTTTGAACAGCGTTGGATAGATGTAAGTTTTATGCTAAGGGAGCGTTTTGGCAAAATACCCGAAACAGATGCACTCCTATTTTTAATTGGTATCAATGAATTAGGTGCTTATCCAGAAGGCAAAAAATTTAGCAAAGAACAAAAACAAGACCTTATGCATATAGCTGTATGTAAGCTATTAAGCCAAGTAGGATTATACGTTTTTGACGAATACGATCAAGAAGGCTGGCCGCATTATATTGCTACAGGCTTAGAAGCTCCGGCTAGTATGCAGGCGCAAGAGCAACTTTTAAAAGAATGTATGATTCGTTATTTTGACAAGTAATGGGTGTAGTATTTAGACAATCTGTTAAAGCTACTGCGGTTACTTTTGTGGGTGCCGCTATAGGCGCCTTAATGGTATTTGCTGCATCTAAACTAATGCCGGCTCAAGAACTAGGGTTTTCAAGAAACTTGACCAACCAATCTGTCGTAGCAAGTTACTTTTTAATTCTAGGTTTAAACAATACCCTCTTTTTATATTATCATAGGTTTGATTCAGAAGTAGATCAACGTAAGAGGAATGTATTTATGAGTCTATGCTTTATAAGTCCACTGATAGCTTTTGTACTTATGAGCCTGCCTTATTTTATTTTTCAAGATTACTTTTTAGAACGTTTTTTTCAAGTGCAAGACCGCCCTTTTATGAAGCGCTATATGCTTTGTTTCCCACTCTATACCTTATTCTATCTCTACATTTCTTTATTAGAAAGTTTTTTATTAACCCAAATCAAAACAGCTGCGGCTAGTTTTGTTAAAGAGGTTTTGATCAAAGGATTAAATTTATTATTAGTACTACTCTATGGGTTTCAATATATTGATTACAGCTTCTTTATTTATGGATTTGTAAGTTCCAACTTAATTGCTGTGATTATTTTATGGTACTTGGCTCGAAAAAATGAAGGCTTTAAATTTTCATTCCAATGGCAATTACTCAGTAAAAAAGAATATAAATCCATCTATTCCTTTGCTGGTTATCATGCTTTAATGAGCTTATCTTATACCTTATTTGGTTTTTTAGATGCCATATTACTAGCCGGTCTTGACCCCAATGGATTAAAATCTGTAGCGGTATATACCAATGCGGTGTTTGTGTCTGCATTAATGATGATACCCTATCGGGCAATGAATAATATAGCCAGCGCTGATATTTCAAAATCATACACCTTAGGACAACTGGATAAAGTAAAAGATATTTATACTCGGAGCGCTTTAAATATTTTTATCGCAAGTGCTTTTATGCTTGTGCTTATTGTGGTCAATCTACATAACATAGTGGCTTTTATGCCTCAAGAATATTATTTAGTTTATCCTATTACACTGATCATGCTTTTAGGAAAACTAATAGATGCCAGCACCGGCAATAATGATGTAGCCTTGAATATGTCTCCCTATTTTAAGTGGAACTTTTATTTATCATTAGCTTTAATCATTGTCCTTGTACTTTTATTGCGTTTATTCATTCCTCAATACGGCGTATTTGGGGCTGCTTGGGTTTTTACCATTGTGCTTTCGTTATATAATATTTTTAAAACCTATTTAGTGTATCGAAAATTGCAGTTAAACCCTTTTAGTAAAGAAGCTTATAAAGTATTTATCATAGGTGCTGTAAGTGGACTGAGCGCAAGCTTATTACCCCAATTAGAAAATATTATTTGGGATAGTATCGTTCGAAGCATTGTTATGGTTACACTTTTCGGGGGACTAACCCTGTGGCTCAAACCCGGCGAAGATATCCGCCATTTTATAAATAATTTTTTAAATAAGTACTCTTAATTCAAACAGAGGTTTCATGCTTATCATAAAGACAATATGAAACCTCTGTTTTAGTAAGTATAAATTAGTTGAAATGCTTATCTAGCTATAAATACAAGGCGCTTAAGTAGATATTCTTTAACAAAGTAATTTTGATAATAGTAGAACAACTACATGTAATAAGCCTATATATTTTTAGCTGATAATTTTACGTGGATTGCGTTCTAATACTTCATCAATCATACCGTATTCTTTAGCTTCTTGAGCCGTCATCCAATAATCGCGGTCGCTATCTTTTTCTACTTTACTTAATTTTTGTTTGCTGTGTTCGGCAATAATTTCGTAAAGTTCTTTTTTAAGTTTTAATATTTCACGAGCGGTGATTTCAATATCACTAGCTTGCCCTTCAGCACCCCCTAAGGGTTGGTGAATCATAATCCTACTATGCTTTAAGGCGGTTCTTTTACCTTGCGCGCCGGCACACATAAGCACCGCAGCCATTGAAGCAGCAATACCGGTACATATTGTAGCTACATCAGGGTTAATAATCTGCATGGTATCGTAAATACCTAAGCCTGCATAAACGCTGCCTCCAGGACTATTTAAGTACATTTGAATATCTTTAGTACGATCGGTACTTTCTAAGAACAACATTTG
>JBDHYE010000101.1:0-6095 GCA_039811245.1 Chitinophagaceae bacterium
AAGTAGATGACTTAGGCTCTGGTGGCGGCTTATTGCCCTTTGAAGTACCAAGAGGCATCGGTTTTATCATTGTTATTAGTGTGGTTACGCTTGTAGGATATTTAGGTACCCGATTCTTTTTTGCAAAGGGTTTAGATGCTTTTGGACATCTGATAGAAAGCACTCCGGGTATTAAGCATATTTACAGTTCCACTAAAGAAATCTTAGGTTCTTTTATGGGCGATAAACGTAAGTTTAACAAACCCGTATGGGTACGTGTCAATGCAGATCCTGAAATATGGCGTATCGGGTTCATCACTCAAAAAAGTATGGACCGATTGGGTATGATTGATAAAGTAGCCGTATATATGCCTCACGCGTATGCTATATCAGGTTGGGTAATTTTAATTGACCCAAAAGAAACCAAAGCAATTACTCAAATGAATGCCGCCGAGGCTATGAAGTTTGCCGTAAGTGGTGGGATTACTTTTTCTCAGGAGGATAAAAAATGATCAACTCAATCATAAATTTTGGCTCAGGGCCTACAGGTATTGCTCCTGAATTATTAGAAGAAATTAGTCAAGCGATTCTTAATTATAATCAAAGTGGTTTATCAATTCTAGAAATACCCCATCGAGGCGACCCTCTATTTCAAGATATTCTTCAAGAAAGTAAACATTTGGTATTAGAATTATGTCAACTTTCTGCTACAGATTATGAGGTAATATGGTTACAAGGTGGCGGGCGTTTGCAGTTTGCAATGATACCAATGAATTTTTTATTAGAAGGTAAAGAAGCAGCATACGTGGATAGCGGGCATTGGGCTTTTGAAGCGGCTCAAAATGCTACATACTTTGGCAAGACCACAATAATTGCCAGCAGCAAAAAAGATCATTATACCTATTACCCCACTATAAATCCATTAGACGATACGCATAATTTTGCCTATCTGCATCTCTGTACCAACAATACGATTTATGGTACACAAATTCAAAATGCACCAAATGTCAATATTCCTCTCATTGCTGATATGAGTAGTGATATATTTTCTGTACCGCGTGATTATAGTAAGTATGACCTATTTTATGCAGTAGCACAAAAAAATATAGGTGCAGCAGGCAATACCTTAGTGGTGATTAAGAAAAAAATGTTGGAACAAATAAACACTTCATTAGCGCCCTATTTAAGTTATGCTGCACATATCAAGAGTCAATCTGTTTTAAACACGGCTCCTGTTTTTAATATTTATACTTCGTTATTAGTATTAAGATTGTGGAAACAAAGGGGATTAGAAAAAATTTACACAGAAAATAATCTAAAGGCTCAAACCCTTTATGCAGAAATAAAAAGAAACACATTATTCTACACTCCCGTACAAGCAGCAAGCAGCAGCTTAATGAATGTTGTATTCTTTTGCCATGATCAAGAAAAAGAAACCGCGTTAATTGAATTTTGCAAACAAAAAAATATTGTAGGTATCAAAGGGCATCGTAGTGTAGGCGGCTTTAGAGTATCTTTATATAATCATATTCGCTTAGAACAAGTTCAATATTTAGTACATTGCCTTCAAGAGTTTGAGAAAAACAATATGAATTTAAAATAAAAACTACATAATAATGACAAAAATTATTCCATTTAAAGGTTTACGTCCTCAATCAAAATTTGCTGCACAAGTAGCTACATTACCTTATGATGTGGTTAATACTGCCGAAGCAAAAGCTGTAGCCAAAGACCCTCTCAACTTCTATCATGTTACTCGTGCAGAAATTGATGTGCCCGACAATATGAGCCCTTATGACAACCAAGTATATCAAAAAGCAAAAGACAATCTTGAAAAATTAATAGAAGAGGGCGTTTTATTTTATGACGAAGACCCTTGTTATTATGTTTATGAGCTAACAATGAATGGTCGTTCACAATCTGGACTCATAGCAGGCTCTTCAATAGATGATTATAATAATGGGGTAATTAAAAAGCATGAATTTACCCGTCCTGAAAAGGAACTGGACAGAATCAACCATATCAAAATAACCAAAGCACAAACAGGTATTGTATTCTTAGCCTATAAAGACCATAACGAAGTACAAACAATTATTAAAGATTGGAAAGCAGCCCATGCACCGGCTTATGATTTTGTGAGTGAAGATGGCATTGGACACAGGTTTTGGGTCATTAATGAATATTCTAAAGTAGCACACATTAGCTTACTCTTTGCAGAAGAGGTAGAAGCCACCTATATTGCCGATGGACATCATAGAGCAGCATCGGCGGCTAAAGTAGCTGAATATATGCGTGAAAGCGATCTGCCTGTTAGTGGTGAGGAGGCTTTTAATTATTTTATTACTGCCATTTTCCCTGCTAGCGAACTTGCCATATTAGATTATAACAGAGTTGTAAAAGATCTTAATGGTTTAAGTACTGAGCAATTTTTACAAGCCCTACAACAAGACTTTATACTTTCTAAAGAAAGTAATGAACAACCCTACAGACCTCAAACAGCACACGAGTTTGGCATGTATCTTGATGGACAGTGGTATTGCCTAAAAGCTAAAGATGGTAGTTTCCAAAATGATGTGATTAATGTACTTGATGTAAGTATTCTACAAAATAATATTCTATCAAAACTGCTCAACATTAATGACCCTCGTACCGATAAACGATTAGATTTTGTAGGAGGGATAAGAGGCCTTAAAGAGTTGGAGCATCGAGTGAACAGTGGTGATATGGCGGCAGCTTTTTCATGTTATCCGGTAAGCATTCAACAGCTTTTTGACATTGCCGATCAAGGTCAAGTTATGCCACCAAAAAGCACTTGGTTTGAGCCTAAGACCCGCGATGGCCTTGTAGTGTACACGATTTAATTTCTATTTTTTAAATAATAAAAAATGCTGTTAGAATATCTCTAACAGCATTTTTTTCATTTAGTCGTATTTGAAATTATCTAGTACTTTTCATCACACGATCCATTTTTAGGATTTGACCTTCTGAATTGGTAATTGTAAAGATATACACACCATCTGCAAAAGCTTTCATATCTATAGATGTTGCATTTTGCATTTTCGTAATCTCTTTACCTTGCAGGTCTCTTACAATTAGATTTACTTGTATTGGGGCTGCGATATAGATAATGTCTTGAGACGGATTAGGATAAATATCAATAGCTACTTCTTGCGTTTTAATTACTTGTATAGAAGTACCTTGTAAACTTACCGCAAGTGTATCCGATACGTTAAAGCATCCGGCAGCATTAGTAACTACTACATGATATTTACCATCAAACAATACATTATAATTTCTAGAGGTAGCTCCCGATAATATTTTACCATTTCTATACCATTGATATGTAGTATATGGTGTTGAAGTACTTAGTATAGTACCCGTTTTAACGATTACCGGCTTACTAGGTATAGGTTCTATACTTATAGTAGATACTGGCGAATTTAATGAACAACCATAAATATCGGTTACAAGAACAGAATAAGTACCCATAAGGCCTGTTGAGTAGGTAGCTACAGTATCTAGTGGTAATAATGTACCGTTGTGATACCATACATATTTAGAAGCATAAGGACCCGCATTGGCATAGAGCTTAATTAAGGTTCCCTCACAGAATGTTGCTTCTTTAGGTGTAAGGTTAGGAATACCCATTGGTGTATTGATAATAGTCATCGTATCTGATACTTTTCTACAATTATTACTATCCTCTATTCTAACAGCATAAACACCACCTAATGCTGCATAATACTTCTGACTTGTAGCACCAGGTATATCTACCCCATTACGCATCCATTGATACATAGAACCTACAGGCACGCTTAAGGCAGTAAGCTCTAAAGTACTGTCTTTACATATTGCTCCTGTTAAGCCCGTTTTAGTAAAGCTTGCAGCCGGTAATGGATTTATGATCAATGTAGAAACATCACTTGTATCTGCACAATTACCAAGTCTAACTTCAGCTTTATAATTTGCTCCAATATTAGTATTTAATGAATCGTTTGTAGCGCCACTAATTAGTGTATCATTTCTATACCAATAATAAGTTAAACCCGATCCAGTTGCTACTGTTGTAAACCATAAGCTAGAGTCTGCACAAATATGTGTAGTACCTAATGGATTTAAAACAATAGTTGGAGTAGGATTAACATTAATTGTAATAGCAGCAGTACTATCAAAACAACCTGTTGTTCCATTTTTTACAATTACTTTATATGATCCTCCAATACCAGTAGTATATGTACTATCTGTAGCTCCTGCTATTGGCCCACTGCCAGTTTTAATCCATTGGAAAACATTACCCCCTTTACCTTTTAGTGTAGTGGTAGAACCTTCACAAATTTGAACTGGACCTGTAGACGGCACCATTGAAGGCGTAGGCAGCGGGTTTACTTTTGCTACTACAGCAGTACGAGTACTAGCACAACCTTGCTTATTGAGAATTAAGTTAGGTAATAATGTACTATTTGTATTATAACCAGTACCCCCTGAACAGAAGTATGAAAAATCATCGTAAGTGCCATAAGAAGCGGTATATGTTTTAGAGGTAGCATATACGTAGTCTGTACTGGACCAACCGCCTCCACTACCATCAGCACTACTAAAGCAAACTTCAATTAATAAATTTGAAGTACCGTCCCAAACAAAACCACCGCTCAAATCAAAAGAGTTCCAACCAGAAGCTGTAGTATAATCTGTAGGACCATATACAGTAGTTAATGTTGGACTAATGAAACCCGAACTTAAGTTGGTAGCACTAGTATTGGCAAATTTAATAGTATAACCATTTAATGAACCTGAGCTATACTTACCCGAAACATTAAATGCCATTGAAGTAAATGAACCAGAAGTAATACCGAGTGCGGTTAAATCTGAAGCAGTGTATAAGTATTGTGTACGGGCGCTTTCATATAAATTTGAGAAAGGACTAATGCCTGTAGAGGATATAACAGAAGTGCCTGTACCTACAGTATCCGATTCATTTTTAGTAGCAGTAGCTTCAACATAATAAGTGGTAGTACCTAATAAATATGGTGTTGTAAAATTTGTGCCGGTATCTAAAGCAGTACCACCTGTTGGGTTTGAATACCAATTTAAGATACCATCTCTACCATAAGCTTTAAGATTCATAACTCCTGCTTTACAAATAGAATCGTTTTTAACAGAATCTACAATTGGTTTTAATACCAAAGCCGTATCAGAGCTAGAATTTAAACAAAAAGCTCCTGTACCATCTTTTAAGCTCACTCTATAGTAACGAGAATAAGACACTGTAGTAGTATTTAAACTAGTACCTAACATTCCGGTGGAGTCTGTCCAAGTAGAATTATTTGGGGAGCTTTGCCATTGTAGCGTTGCAGTACCATAACCACTTGTTGGGCTAATTTGAAGTTTCGTAGCCCCCATATTACAAATACTAGCAGGTGTGGCTGTAGCCGTTAATGCAGAAGGTAAGTTTGTAATAGTAACGGTATCTGTATTAGCACAAAGAGAGCTCGTATTGTAGGCATTGCATATATAATCTAAAATTTGAGCTGTAGTTGATTTATAATAAACCGTGCTAGCACTTGAGCCCGCTACATAAGGTACAGTACAAGCCGCATTAGTAAATAAATTGGCAGCTGGAGACCAAGTATATGAATTGTAATTGCTTAGAGTAGATGTAACGGTTAAGGTATTTACTGTATTGTTACAAATTGTTTGTGTACCTGAAATGGTAAAGCTTGGTGGCGTATTTACAGTAGCTGTTACCATAGTACGAGGACTACTACAAGCTTTATTGCCCGTAAAGGTTATTTTTGGAATGGCATTAACATAAGAAGATGAATAACCTGAAGTAACACCACATAAATTAGTATAATCATAGTACATACCATAAGTACCTTGATAAGATACCGCTACAAATGTTACAGCATCATTACTAGAGTATCCAGAACCTGTGGAGTAGTTATCAAAACATACATCTACAATAATATTTGATGAACCGTCCCAATTAAAACTTGTACCAAAGCTAAAATTATTGGCACCCAAAACAGTAGTATAATCGGTAGGACCATATACAGTAGTAAAGCTTGCAGATTTCATAGCTGTAAGTGCGGCATCTGTGGTATGAGCCATTTTAA
>JBDHYE010000102.1:0-6071 GCA_039811245.1 Chitinophagaceae bacterium
TCCAAAAGGTTCAATCCACTTTGCCCGGGCATTTCAATATCTAGAAAAACTAGATCAGGATTGGTTTCTTTAATGGCAGCTACACCCGAAATTAAATCACTACAAACTGCCACAACTTCTACTTTCGGACAATATTCAGAGAGCATACCTTTTAATAAGGTTTGCGCCATTGCTTCATCATCAATAATTACAGATTTATACATAGTTTTTAAGGTTAACTCGTTTTAATGTTCAATATTACTTTTGTCCCCAATGCATTGCCATGAGCATCATACTTGTCAATAAATTCGATGGCACTATTTTCACTGTTGTGCTCATTTAGAATTTCCAATCGTCTTTGGTTGGCTTGTGAGGAGAAGGAGCGATGTTTTTCATTCTTAATTTGATTTAGTTCTGCTGCTTTTTTTCTACCCACACCATTATCTTCTATAATAACTTCTAGTAGATGAGGCGCAATTAAATTAAACCCAACAAACAATTTACGCTCACCCTCTCGATGCAACAGCCCATGTTTAATAGCGTTTTCGATATAGGGTTGAATCAACATTGGTGGGATTTCTATCATCGTAGGGCTTTCAATATTTTCGGTATGAAGGGTATAGTTAAAATTCTTTTGAAAGCGCATTTTTTCTAGTTCTAAGTACAGATTCAATGCCACAAACTCTTCTGCGAGGGTTACTGTATCTCGTTCAGACATTTCAAGAACTGTACGTGTAAGTTTAGAGAATTTTGCCAAATAGGTAACAGCTGTTTTATTGTCGTTGGTATAGATATAAGCCTGAATGGTGTTCAGTGCATTATAGAAAAAATGAGGATTCATCTGTGATTTAATAGCTGTAAGAATGGACTTGTTTAAACTTTGTTCCAACTGAATTTTTTCATTCAGCAAGCTAATTTTCTTTCGTGCGGTAACGATACGCCATCTAAAAACAATAAAACTTATGCTCAATATCAGCACAGCAAAAGCTAGATAAAACCACCATTTTTGCCAATAGGGAGAATTAATTTTAAAATAAATTTTTTCAGACATAACGGTATTGCCTACTTTGAATTCCAAAACATAATTATCAGGCGATAGTGATGAGAATAATAATGTACGAGAATCTTTATTGACTCTAATCCATTCTTGATGATTTAATCGATAGTATATCGGATTGTTGTAGGATTTGCTAAAATCAAGCAATGAAAAATTTACAAGAATATTTTTTTCATAATGGGCTAAATTAAAGTGCGTTTGACCTATGAATTTAGTATCGTTTATTTTTATGTAGTTCAAGTGAAACCGAGCCCAATGTGCTGTACCTTTAGGTTCATTGCTAGCCACATGAATCAATCCTTCATTGGTTAGAATATTTAATTTGTTGTTTATTTTTTCGATGTCTAAAAAGTTGGTAAATCTTATGTTGAAATCAACTATTCTTGTGGTTTTAGATTGTAAATTATATTCGTGAATAGAGCGTCCACTGATGATATAAAGTTCGTTGCCTGTTTTTTTAATACGCTTAATTTCTTGCGGTGCGATACCAAGAGAAGCATTTAGTAAAGTAAATATTCCATGCTCATCAATGGTATATAAATTCCCTTTTGTTTCCTGAGCATAAATGAGTCCATTATGCCAAAAAACAATATTGGCATAAAAAGAATTTCCATTTAGTTTTAGTTCTTTTTCGCTTTGGAGTGTTCTTAAAAACAAGCCACTATTGGTGGCAACTACAATACTTTTGTTTTTAGGGTTGTAATCAATGGATTTTGCTCTAAGTTTTGAATTAAAATAAGCTAAATCATTATAATCAGGTATTTTGTGTTGTTTAAAATAAGTATCCCATTCTGAAATGAGATGCACATCAGCAGATGGGTCTAAAAGGAGACCATAAAAACCACTCACTGCAATTCCAAAATATTTTTGGTCTATGCGGACCATAGACTTTACCGCAAAGTTGAAATGATTCTCTTTTTTCTTTTTAGAAAGATCGTAACAGGTAAAACCATTTGAAGCATAAAATATTTGTTGATGTAGGGAGTCGTAAAAGGTATAATTTATAGATACTTTTTTATTGTCTCGCAGCAGCGTATTAAAATCGGTTAAGTTAGAAGAACAAGAAACAATCATACCCTCTTGTGTACTAAATAGTATTCCGTTGTTAAAAGGAATCATTTTTGAGGGAACAAAATCCTTAAATGTGTATATCGAATGATTAATATTGTTAATTAAATAGATTCCTTTATTCAATGTAGAAATCCAAAAATTACCTTGTGCATCTTGTAAAATATTGGATATGTTTTTACTTTCAAAAAGTCTTTTAGGAAGCCTTGTTTCAGATGTTAAATCATTTATTACTAATCCGTTCGTTGAGGCCAACCAAAGTTGTTGGCCAATTACAGCAGCTCCTTGAATAAACTCAGGTTCGGCAAGCACATTGGTGCTCAAAAAGTTTAAATTTGTATCAAAAGAATAGATTTCTTGTTTTTCGTTATGTTTCGAATACACTAATAATTGATTCTTGTAAGGCACTATTCTTTTTGACTGTATCATTTTGTCCACAAAAAAGTTATTTGAGTTCAACTCTAATTGAGGGTTTATTTTATAAAAGTGGTTATCAGAAATAAAAAATAAATGCTCGTTGATACAGATGGCATGCTCAACTTCATTAAAGGATTGTTTTATATGCTTAACCAGCTTTAAAGAATGGATATCAAAAACATGCACTCCCTCTGCATTGAGTACAAATAAGTGTTTTTTTGAAATACAAAAAGGCACATACCCCAAGGTTTGAGCCCCTGAAAAATAGTTTAAACTATCTTTTTCAACATAAAATATACGTCCATCAAAATTCTCATACCAAATACGTCCTTTCACATCTTCTGTAATATAACTACCTGCTCCAAAATTTTGATAGAGCGAGGTATAATTTACAAATTCAAAGCCATCATATCTGCTCAACCCATCTTGATGTGCGATCCAGATATACCCTTTAGAATCTTGAAAAATTTGAAATACAGTATTGGAAGGCAAACCGTCTTTGTGAGTGATGTTTAGGGCATAAGGCTCTTGTGCTTTCAATAAGCTTGAAATCACAATACAGCTGAAAAACAAAACAAATTTTAGAAAGCCTAGCCTACAGTTCATATAATGTACAAATGTATCATTCGTTTTTTTTATGATTGGAGTAAACTTTTTAAACCGATAGATTTTTGATACAAACCCTATTGTTGAATTTGTGATACATTTTCAAACCAACTCATTTGGGGCATTCATTGTTAAAATAGGCTCTTTCACAAAATTGGCTTTAAGGAGTAAATTTTATAGTTGAATTTTAGATAATTAAAATATTAAAACTATGAAGAAAACTTTACTTTCAGCAGTTTTTACAGTTATAATCGCTGTAGCTGCACAAGCACAATGGACAACAGTAGGCACGGCTAGTTTTTCAGGAGGGAGAGCAGATTACATTACTCTTGTTTTTGACAATAATGATGTACCTTATGTAGCTTATAAGGATGAATCAATACTAAACAAAGCTATAGTAAAAAAATTTAACGGTACTAGTTGGGTATCGGTGGGTACAGCAGGCTTCTCAGCAGGAGTAGTAAATGCTCTTTCTCTTGAATTCAATAGTAGCAACGAGCCTTATGTAGCTTATAGAGATGAGGCAAATTTTGGAGAAGCTACCGTAATGAAATTTAATGGAAGCAATTGGGTAGCGGTGGGTTCAGCGGCCTTTACAACAGCTGCAGTAGGCTCTATTTCTCTTGCCATCGATAGTAATGATGTACCTTATGTGGCTTTTAGGGATTTTGGAAATTCAGATAAAGCCACCGTAATGAAGTTTAATGGAACCAAATGGGTAACGGTGGGCACGGCAGGTTTTTCAGCAGCAGCCGTTAATTACACATCACTTGCTTTTGACAGTAATAATGTACCTTATGTAGCTTATAAGGATGTTGCAAATTCTGATAAAACAACCGTAATGAAGTACAATGGCACAAGCTGGGTAGCAATTGGTACAGCAGGTTTTTCAGCAGGAGAGGTAGCGTACGTTTCTCTTGCCTTTGACAGTAGCGATGCGCCTTATGTGGCTTATCGTGATGCTGGGAATTCAAACAAATCAACTGTAATGAAATTTAACGGAACGAGTTGGGTAACGGTGGGTACGGCAGGCTTTTCAGCAGGAGAGGTACACTACACTTCATTAGCATTCAATAGTAACGATGAACCTTATGTGGCTTATCAAGATGTGTCAAATTCAAACAAAGCAACCCTAATGAAGTTTGACGGGACCAATTGGGTAACGGTGGGCACAGCTGGTTTTTCAGCAGTAGAAGCTAATTACACTTCAATTGCAATCAATAGTACAAATGAACCTTATGTGGCTTATCGAGGAGATGTTACAAACTCATATAGAGCAACCGTAATGAAGTTTGTAGATGCAACAAGTAGTATCTACAATCCTAATGCTGTAAACAACGCAATTGCTGTTTACCCTAACCCTACAAAGAATCAAATTAATTTTTCGATCTTCACAAATATTCAATTGACCAATGTAACAGGTCAAATTATTGCTGAAAAGAAAAATGTAAATACACTTGACCTTTCTCACCTAAGCTCAGGTATGTACTTTTTGACCCTAAGCGATAACAAAGGTCAAATCTTACAACGCAATAAAATTGTGAAAGAATAACTGTGTATAGTTATAGAAGGACAAAAACGAATAACATTTATTCTAAAAGATATTAATAATAAAAAATAATACAAAAATGAAAAAAACACTACTTTCAGCAGTTTTTACAGTAATAATGGCTGTAGCTGCAAACGCACAGACAAAAATCTATGAATTTTCTTTCGATAATTCGTATTCTGCCACTGTTGGAACAGGAAATTTTACTAGTAATTCGGGTACATCTTTTACAACCGATCGGCACGGAAACGCAAACGGTGCACTAAGGATTGACAATACAGGAACAACTGCTACTCTGCCTGGATTGCCTTATGGAAGTTTATCAAGAACAATTTCTCTTTGGGTAAATTTAAATTCAATATTTGCAAGCTACAATTTTCTATATAATTATGGAAAAGCTACTGCCTCTGAAGGAGCTTTTATTAACCCTACTAAGGTAACAAACTACCTTCCGTCTCATTCATCTAATTTAACTAATAGCTTGGGTATTTGGTATCATTTTGTATTCTCTTACAACGGAACTTATTCAAAAATATATAGAGATGGGGTTCTAATAAGCTCATCAGCAGTATCAAAAAATACATTAAACAATTTAGATATTTTCACATTAGGTTTAACAGAGAAAGGTTTAGAAAGCTACTTTGATGGAGCCATAGACGATTTGAAAATTTTTGACTACGCTTTATCTGATGCTGAAGTTGGAGATTTGCATACTGTAGGAATTAAGGATCTCTATTTAACAAACAACACTATTTCTGTTTACCCTAACCCTACAAAGAATCAAATTAATTTTTCGGTTTTAACAAATGTACAATTGACCAATGTAACAGGTCAAATTATTGCTGAAAAGAAAAATGTAAACACACTTGACCTTTCTCACCTAAGCTCAGGTATGTACTTTTTGACCCTAAGCGATAACAAAGGTCAAATCTTACAACGCAATAAAATTGTGAAAGAATAACTGTGTAAAACCTGATAAGGTTTCAAAAGATGTTCTGAAGATATATAAGCCCTGAGCTGTAAGGCTCAGGGCTTTAAGTTTCATAGTTTACCCATTATTGAGCGTTTAACCAGTTTTTAATCTGGTTAAGATTTACTAGGCTAGGTGTTTTTGATAAGTTTGTATTAGAACTAGTTTGATTATAAAATGTTAGGTTTTTAATCAAGTTATCAAGTGCTTATTTCATAGATAATCGTTAAGCTACTTAAATAAAATTACTCTTTACAATTATTTACCATTCATTTCAAAGCCTTTATTGTACCTTTGTACTATGAATGAAGCCAATGTACAAATCAGCAAGGCGCATAATTATTTAGCTTTAGAAGAAGCCTATAGCGCACATAATTATCACCCATTACCCGTAGTATTAGAAAAGGGTAGAGGGGTGCATGTAT
>JBDHYE010000103.1:0-6060 GCA_039811245.1 Chitinophagaceae bacterium
ACCCACTAAGAGTCAAAAACATTAAAGAAGAAACCGCCGATTGTGTATCGGTAGCCTTTCATGTACCTGAAGATTTAAAACAGCATTTTCAATTTGAAGCCGGTCAACATCTTACCTTCAAAAAAACTTTTGAAGGCGAAGAGCTGCGCCGCTCCTACTCTATCTGTACTAGCCCAACAGAGCAAGAATTAAGAGTAGCCATTAAAAAGGTAGATCAAGGTATTTTTTCAAATTATATCCATAATCAGCTTAAAGAAGGCGATGTATTGGAAACCTTGAGCCCTCAGGGACTATTTACTTGTACTATTGAAGCAGACAAAAGTAAAAATTATCTGTTTGTAGCTGCTGGTAGTGGTATCACACCAGTCATTGCATTGATCAAAACTATTCTGAGTCAAGAACCCAAAAGCCGTATCACGCTTTTGTATGGCAATAAAAATAGAGCTTCAATTATTTTTAAAAGCCAACTTGAGGCACTTAAAAATAAATATATGGAGCGCTTGAGCCTCTACCATATTTTAAGCAGAGAAGTAGCCGATGCTGCACTTTTAAGCGGTAGAATAGATATAGAAAAATGTCGTTTTTTTGGTGAACATCTTATAGACTTTAAAGCACTTGATGCACTATATCTCTGTGGCCCCGAAGAAATGATTGTTAGTTTAAAAGATTATTTTATCCAAGAAGGCGTTTCAGAAAATAAAATTCATTTTGAACTCTTCTTTTCGGCTATTGCTGCGCAAAAACAAGAGCAACGCAAACAACAAGCTGCCCTATCGGGCAATAGCAGTCAAGTATCCATAACACTTGATGGAAGTACCAGCACTATTGATTTAGATTACAATGGTATGAGTATCTTAGATGCAGCTTTAAATAATGGAGCCGATTTACCATTTGCCTGTAAAGGCGGTGTATGTGCCACTTGTAGATGCAAAGTAGAAGAAGGCACTGTAGAAATGGATGTAAACTATGCTTTAGAAAAAGATGAGCTAGAACGCGGTTTTGTATTGGCTTGCCAAGCACACCCTAGAACGGCACATGTAAAAATAAATTTTGACGCACGATAACATTTTCAAACCATATTTTTTAAAACCATTATTAAAAACATTAGCGTATGACAAGCATAAATTTAGAAGAGCAATTTCAAGCAAAAATTGATGCTGAAATAAAAATAGAGCCTAAAGATTGGATGCCCGATGCTTACCGCAAAACATTAATCCGCCAAATTTCTCAACATGCACATTCTGAAATTGTAGGTATGCTCCCCGAAGGAAATTGGCTAACACGTGCCCCATCGTTAAAACGTAAAGCTACCCTACTGGCCAAAGTACAAGATGAAGGTGGTCATGGCTTATACCTTTATAGTGCTATGGAAACACTTGGTATGCCGCGAGATCAAAGCATTGAAGACTTATTGAGTGGTAAAGCTAAATATTCTAGCATATTTAACTACCCCTCATTAACTTGGGCAGATATGGGTGCTATAGGCTGGCTAGTAGATGGTGCAGCTATTATGAACCAAGTGCCGCTTTGTCGTACTTCTTATGGTCCTTATGCACGTGCTATGGTGCGTATTTGTAAAGAAGAAAGCTTCCATCAAAGACAGGGCTATGAAATTATGATGACCTTAATGAAAGGCTCTGAAGATCAAAAAGAAATGGCTCAAGATGCATTAAACCGTTGGTGGTGGCCTGCCATAATGATGTTTGGCCCTACCGATGCAGAATCTCAAAACACTGAACTCTCTATGAAATGGAAAATAAAACGCCATACTAACGATGAACTTCGTCAAAAATTTATTGATGCTACAGTACCTCAAGCAGAATTTATAGGTTTAAAAATCCCCGATAAGGATTTAAAATGGAATGAGCAAAGAGGACATTACGATTTTGGAGCGATTAACTGGGAAGAGTTTTGGAATGTGGTAAAAGGTAATGGACCCTGTAATAAAGAGCGCTTAGCAGCCAGAAATAAGGCACACAAAGATGGTGCTTGGGTTAGGGAGGCAGCTATGGCTTTTGCCGAAAAAGAAGCACAAAGAAGTAAAGCAAAAACAGCTTAAATAAATAACTTTAAAACTAAACTTAATTTAATCATTCAAATAAAAATATTCTTATGACACAATATAAAGATTGGCCTCTTTGGGAAATATTTATCCGTAGCCGTCAAGGTCTTGACCACAAACACGTAGGGAGCCTGCATGCAGCCGATGCACAAATGGCAATTGAAAATGCCCGTGATGTTTATACCCGTAGAATGGAAGGAGTAAGTATCTGGGCTGTAGCATCAAAAGATATCCATGCCAGCAACCCCGATGAAGCAGCAGCTCTCTATACGCCTGCCGAAGATAAAGCCTATAGACACCCTACATTTTATGATATTCCCGAAGAAATTGGTCACATGTAATTTTCATTTATGAGCACAACAGATTCAACAACATTAAAAGCAGCGCATTTTAATTATATCCTACATTTAGCCGATACAGCACTTATTCTAAGCCAACGTATTTGCCAATGGTGTGGACATGGCCCGGTACTTGAGCAAGACATAGCATTATCTAATGTTGGGCTCGACTTGTTAGGCCTTACCCGTAACCTTTATCAATATGCATCAACACTAGATGATAAAGGAAGAAAAGAAGATGATTTAGCCTACCTGCGTAACGAAAGACAGTTTAAAAACCTATTGCTTGTAGAGCAAGAGAATCATCATTTTGGCTATACCGTATTGCGTCAATTTTTATTTGATAGTTATCAGATTTTACTACTAGATACCTTAAAAAATAGCACCGATAAAATACTTGCTGCCATAGCACAAAAATCGCTTATCGAAACACAATACCATTTTAAATGGAGTGCAGAATGGGTGATACGTTTGGGTGATGGTACTGAAGAAAGTCATCAAAAAATGCAACAAGCCCTAGATGATATTTGGACTTATACCGGAGAGCTATTTTTAGCTGCTCCTTATGAGCAAACGCTAATAGAAGCCGGTATGCTTTCACCATTAGAAAATTTAAAAACACAATGGCATCAAAAAGTAGCTACAGTACTTCAAAGAGCCACACTCAACATGCCCGATAGTGATAAGGTATTTATGCAACAAGGTGGAAAAAATGGAATCCATACCGAACACTTGGGCTATATCTTAGCCGAGATGCAATACTTACAAAGACAATATCCCGGTTTAGAATGGTAATAGCAGAAGCTGAAATATGGAAGCTATTAGAGCAAGTACCCGACCCCGAAATACCTGTGATTAGTATTTTGGATTTGGGCATACTGCGTAATGTGCAATGGGTCAATGATACAAATGAAAAACAGTTGAAGATTACCATTACACCTACCTATTCTGGCTGCCCTGCTATGGACGCTATTGCGCTACAAATACGTTTAATACTTGCAGAAGCAGGCTACAAAAATGTACAAATAGAATATCAACTTAGTCCGGCTTGGACTACAGACTGGATGAGTGAAAAGGGCAAGCAAAAGCTAAAAGCCTACGGCATTGCGCCACCTTTAGCACAACATCAAAATGATACACTTTTTAGTGAAGGGCCACAAGTACCTTGCCCTAAATGCAATGCCAACGACACTGAATTAATCAGTGCCTTTGGAGCTACCTCTTGCAAAGCCTTATATCGCTGTAAAGCCTGCAATGAACCATTTGACTATTTTAAATGTCATAGATAAAGCTTAGTGGTGGATTGTAAAATACATTCTTAAACTCACAAGAGGCTGCCCTAATATGAGGCAGCCTCTTGTGGCATATAAGGGTAATCTTTAAAAAAAATCGAATTCCTTTAAGCCTCATTAAGGTCCTCAATTTTTTACAACAGAAAATTGCAGCATAAAATTAGGTAGCTCTATTGCCAAAAGAATGCGATTATGAAGATGCTACTAGCAGTAATTTTTAAGGAAATGGCTGATTCACAACCGGACGGTTTGGCGCTTGGCGAAGAAGCAGATTTCGGAGTACAAAACTGTCAATAAACAACAAAAGTTGATGCAAGTGGAATGATCAATTAACCACATCACCCTTCATTGAGCCAAACGCCTGTTAGTTGGCGTAGTTTTCGTCAAGGCTGTGAGTTTTTTTGATACCATATTTGTCCGGTTATAAATACCTTAATTAGGTTATAAATTTTGTTTGACCAGTCGTCAAAAAAGTCGTCAATTCTAATATATTTATGCGCGTCACCAGCTGCACCTGTGATTATATTTGGTAGGTTAATTGTTTCAGTAGCGATTAAGAATGCAGTATGTGAAGGATATGTTTTCATATCTTGTCGCATAGTCACAAAGTCCCATTCATCTTCCTTTAATGTTAAACAACATTCAACACTTAAATTGTCTTTGTTCATTTCTACGTATCCGCTTGATTCTCCCATATGATGAACAATATTTCGATACGGATATAGCTTCTCTTTAACCCAAACATGCGTGGAGTCAATCATTGCGATGTCTGGAAAGTCTGTAACTTTTTGCTTAAATTCTTTAATAAAAGTTTCGTTTTGAATAGCTAATTTTTGTCCAGACAATCTCAATTGCAAAAAGTGATTTAAACATGTCGCTAAAGTGTCAGTACAAGATAATGCCTGATTTAGAAATATTTCTAAAAGAAAATCACAAAAATCCGTGTCACTTTTTTTTGTCGCAAGCATTTTTTTTATTTGAAGTAAACGCCAAAACTTTATGGTCAGGTTTGAAATATATCCACAGTCTAACATTGTTGCTATTTTGTCACCAGATGAAATTATAATGGAATTGAAGGGCTCAGAATTAAAATATATTTCTAATTCCGAATGCTTTTTATAGTGAAGTGATTCTATAATTGGATTGTTCATTGTCGTCTTTTACTATGTCTGCTAACGACCGTCTTTTAAAAAAAAAAACATTCACAAACTCCACCAAAAATACAAAACTTTATCGTAAAGCATGCTCTAAAGAAATCTTTGCAAAAATGCCTACCCTATTTGGTCTTGACCGTTTCCAAATTACATTTGCTTTGTCAAACAGAAAAACAAAAAGCAGCCGTCATAGCTGCTTTCAACAAATACTCAATACAAGTCTTTGGCTGTGTAAAAAACAAATCCCTTTACCAAGATAATGTTTTAAAAAATATTGTCTGGTTTATTTGTTTTTTGTACAGTTCAACTTTAGCTTAAAATACCTTTTTAAAATACTCCCAAGTATTTTTTAAACCTTCTTCTCTGCCTATTTTAGGCTCCCAACCTAAAAGGCTCTGAGCCTTGCTAATATTAGGTTTGCGCTGTTTAGGGTCATCTTGAGGTAGTGGCTCATATACTATTTTAACTTGAGCTCCGGTTAATTTCAAAACCTCTTCGGCAAAATCTTTTAAGCTAATCTCTTCTGGATTACCAATATTAACCGGTTTATGATAATCTGATAATAATAAACGATAAATACCATCTATCAAATCGCTCACATAGCAAAAAGAACGTGTTTGAGAACCATCGCCATATACGGTAATATCCTTACCTTGTAAGGCTTGATTCATAAAGGTGGGTAGCGCACGGCCATCATCAAGGCGCATCCTTGGACCATAGGTATTGAAGATTCTTACTATCCTTGTTTCAACCCCATGAAAGTTATGATAAGCCATAGTAATGCTTTCCATAAAACGTTTAGCCTCATCATATACACCTCTAGGACCAATAGGATTAACATTGCCCCAATACTCTTCTACTTGAGGGTGTACTAAAGGGTCGCCATAAACTTCAGAAGTAGAGGCTACTAATATACGAGCACCTTTAGCTTTGGCTAAACCTAAAAGGTTGTGTGTACCTAATGCACCTACTTTTAGTGTTTGAATGGGCATTTTGAGATAATCTATAGGACTAGCTGGAGAGGCAAAGTGCATTATATAGTCAATATGACCGGGCACGTGTACAAACTTAGTAACATCGTGATGATAAAATGTAAAATCTTTATTGGGGAATAAATGCTCTATATTGCGGATATTGCCAGTCAATAAATTGTCCATACCTACCACTTCATAACCCTCTGCAATAAACTTATCGCAGAGATGAGAGCCCAAAAA